>CAYPVG010000432.1:0-11522 GCA_964414085.1 uncultured Boseongicola sp.
TGCGCAAGCAGCGACAACGGTGAACAGGCCAAGGGCCAGGATAGATTTGAGAGTGATAGACATAACTGCCTCCTTCGGTCACTTTTGGTCGCGTTCGTTGCGCAACCGGATTTCCCAATGGTCACGCAAAAACGCGCAACTATCGCCAAAGTAGACGATGCATCGGAAATGCCAACCAAAACCTCACGAAAATGCGCGGATATCGGCTGAAATAGCGACTGTGGCACGAAAAGTTTGCATTCCCGCATCACTTTTTGTGTTTTTTCCGGCTTGTTGAGGCTGTTCGTGGTCATAGCGGGATGTTGTCGTGCTTCTTCCAGGGGTTCTTAAGCTTCTTGCTCCGAAGTGAGGCAAAGGCGCGAGCGATACGTTTTCGACTCGAGTGAGGCATGATGACCTCGTCTACAAAACCCCGCTCGGCAGCCCGGAATGGGTTTGCGAAGTTACGCTCGTACTCCTCGGTGCGCGCAGCAATCTTTTCCGGATCATCCAGCTCAGAACGATGCAGAATTTCGGTTGCTCCCTTTGCCCCCATCACCGCAACCTGTGCCGTTGGCCAAGCGTAATTGAAGTCGCCGCGAAGGTGCTTAGACGCCATCACGACGTAGGCACCGCCATAAGCTTTCCGTGTAATCAACGTCACTTTCGGAACCGTTGCCTCAGCGTAGGCAAAGAGCAGTTTGGCGCCGTGCTTGATCACGCCATCGTATTCCTGTGCAGTTCCCGGCAGGAAGCCAGGGACATCCACAAGCGTCAGGATCGGGATATCAAACGCATCGCAAAACCGAACAAAACGCGCGGCCTTGCGGCTTGACGCAATGTCGAGAACTCCGGCTAAGACCATCGGCTGGTTGGCGACCACGCCCACTGTTGAGCCTTCAAGACGCATAAATCCGGTGATGATGTTTCCGGCAAACTCTTCCTGAATTTCGAAGAAGTCACCCTCGTCGGCGATCTTCAGGATCAACTCTTTCATGTCGTAGGGCTGGTTTGGGTTTGTCGGGATTAGTGTATCGAGGCTCTCTTCGATCCGGTTCGGATCATCGAAGAACGGACGGACAGGAGGTTTCTCAAGGTTTGAAGAAGGCAGGAAATCGATCAACCGGCGCGTTTCCATCAACGTCGCCACATCGTCCTTGAACGCGGCGTCTGCGACAGAGCTTTTACGCGTATGGGTCGACGCCCCGCCCAGCTCCTCAGCCGTGACAACCTCGTTGGTAACCGTCTTCACGACATCAGGGCCGGTGACAAACATGTACGAGCTGTCTTTTACCATGAAGATGAAATCGGTCATGGCGGGTGAATACACAGCCCCGCCCGCGCACGGGCCCATGATCAGTGAGATTTGCGGGACGACCCCAGAGGCGAGCACATTACGTTGAAACACTTCGGCGTAACCCGCCAGGCTGGCGACACCTTCCTGAATGCGCGCACCGCCAGAGTCATTGATCCCCACGATCGGCGCGCCGTTCTGCATCGCCATATCCATAATCTTGCAGATCTTTTGCGCATGGGTTTCCGACAACGAACCGCCGAAAACAGTGAAGTCCTGTGAGAAGACGTAGACTTGACGTCCGTTGACCGTGCCCCAGCCTGTCACGACGCCGTCGCCAGCAGGCTTGCTTGCCGCCATACCGAAATCAGTTGTCCGGTGCGTAACAAACATGTCGAATTCTTCGAACGAACCCTCGTCCAGCAAAAGCTCAATGCGCTCCCGCGCCGTCAACTTGCCCTTACCGTGTTGAGCCTCAACGCGACGCTCGCCTCCGCCAGCACGTGCCGCTGCGCGACGCTCTTCGAGTTCAGCAAGAATATCAGACATGGAATCCCCCCTAATGGCGTTGATGCTGGCTACCGTTTTGTCACAGAATCCAAAAGCAAAACATCGCAAATTTGCAAATTTCTACGCCAGCATACTCGAATTTCTGCAAATCTGCGAAGCGCGTGATCACTGTGAGTTTTTGCGCAATAGACACCGCCTACCGACAGGGCTAGTAGTCGCTGATGCCACTGAAAACTAAGGTCCGGTTTCTGGACCGTTCCACACCACCCCATATCATCACGCTTGTATTGATGGCCGGGGTTGGCGCCATGAATATGGCCGCCTTCCTGCCTTCGCTGCCAAGGATGACGGAATACTTCGACACCACATACGGGGTGATGCAGCTTTCGGTGTCGCTTTATCTGGCGGCCACCGCGGTTATCCAGCTCATAATCGGCCCATTCAGTGACCGCTACGGGCGTCGAAACGTAACGCTGATTTGCTTTGTGATATTCGTTGTGGCGTCGATTGGATGCATGCTGGCCCCGTCGATTGAGGTTTTCTTGGCGTTTCGCATGCTACAAGGGGCGGTCGCCGTTGGACTGGTTCTGTCGCGGGCCATCATTCGCGACCTGGTTCCGCAAAACGAAGCAGCCTCAATGATCGGATACGTGACAATGGGGATGGCCCTGGTTCCAATGGTGGCTCCGATGATTGGTGGCGCGCTCGATCAGGCTTTTGGATGGCAAGCAACTTTTGTTTTTCTCATTGCGTCCGGCTTGGGCATCCTCGCGCTGTGTTACTTCGATCAAGGTGAAACCGCGTCCGGCGAAGGGCGCTCATTCAGTGCACAGGTCAAAGAGTACCCCGAACTGCTCGCCTCCCGTCGCTTTTGGGGATACGTCTTCGCCGCGGCCTTCGCCAGCGGCGCATTTTTCGCATTTCTGGGCGGTGCCCCGTTGGTCGCAAGTGACGTTTATGGAATGAACGCCTTCTGGGCCGGAATCGGCTTTGGCGCCCCGGCCATCGGTTACGCCACGGGCAACTTTATCTCGGGGCGCTTCTCGGTCAGGTTTGGGATCAACTCAATGATCCAAGTCGGCACCCTCATCACGTCGTTCGGCATGGTGTTGGCACTTCTTATCAGCGCGACTGGATACGGAACGGCTTACAGCTTTTTCGGCCTCTGCACCTTTGTCGGGCTTGGAAATGGACTCGTGATGCCAAATGCGAGCGCGGGAATGCTCTCCGTACGGCCACATTTGGCGGGTACAGCGTCCGGCTTGGGCAGTTCGATCCTGATCGGCGGCGGTGCGGCGTTGTCCGCGTTGGCTGGAGTTTCCCTCGGTTGGGGAGAAACCGACACGCCACTTTTGATCATCATGGCCTTGTCTGCCGTGCTTGGATACGTCTCAATTCGTTTCGTTGTCGCACGCGAAAAGCGAATTGCAGTGACCGATCCCTTGTCCGATTAACAAAATCGGTTCAACGTGTTTGCAAAGATGCAAACTCGAGGCCCTTTATGAGCGTCCAGAAACTTTACGCCGGAGCCAAACTCCGCGAAACGCGAACACGGCTCGGGCTCACGCAAAAGGCCTTTGCCGAGAAGCTTTCCATTTCGCTGCCTTACTTGAACCAAATGGAAAACAATCACCGACCAATCAGCTCGGCGGTGATCCTTGCGCTGGTGCAGGAGTTCGGGTTTGACGTCAGTGAACTCGCTATTGGAGACGGCGAAAGAATGGTGACTGATTTGCGGGAGGCCCTGGCCGACCCTCTCTTCGCCGACTTGACCCCACCACTCCTTGATCTGCGACTTGTCGCAACAAATGCTCCGGCTGTCGGTCGGGCGTTCCTCGCGCTTCACCAAGCCTATATGCAAACGAATGAGCGTTTCGCCTCCCTCGACGAAGCAATAGATCAAGGCGACGTGCGCCCGGGTACGTCTCCTTGGGAAGAGGTGCGCGACTTCTTTCATTACTGCGACAATTACATTGACGCAGTTGATCGCGCTGCCGAGCGCTTCGTGGCCGACAAGAAGACGGATGCGGCCCTTTCAGACACGCTGTCTGACCTTGGGATCAGCTTGCGGTTGGTCACAAATGATCGTGCGATGCGCAGGTATGATCCGTCATCCAAAACGCTGACGCTTTCATCTTCTGCGCCACTTCCGACTCGACGGTTCCAAGCACTTCATCAAATCGCCCTGATCACAAAAAATGATCTGCTGGAAGCCACGCTCGATCTTGCGCGCTTTCAATCGGAACAGGCACGGGACATCGCAAAGATTGGTCTCGCCAACTATTTCGCCGGCGCCTCTCTAATGCCCTACGCGCAGTTCATTTCGCGCGCGAAAGAGACCCGCCATGACCTCGAGGTTCTGGCACACGAATTCGGCGCATCGCTTGAACAAGTCTGCCACCGCCTATCAACGCTCCAACGACCTGGGGCAAAAGGCGTCCCTGTCTTTTTCGTACGCGTCGATCAGGCAGGCACCATTACCAAACGACACTCAGCAACACGTCTGCAGTTCGCCCGCTATGGCGGGGCCTGCCCGCTTTGGAATGTCCACTCCGCCTTCGAAACGCCCGGCCAGTTCCGTCGACAACTGGCAGAAACACCCGATGGAGTCCGCTACTTGTGCCTTGCAAGAGATGTCACTCACGGTGGCGGAGCATGGCGGGCCCCAGTGCAGCGCTACGCAATCGGACTTGGGTGCGAAATCAGCCATGCATCCGACTTTGTGTATTCAGACGGCCTCGACACGTCAGATTCTTCTGCATTCGAAGAGATTGGAATTTCCTGCCGTATTTGCCCGCGAACGAACTGCCACCAACGCTCCCTTCCACCGCTCGAGCGCACGCTGCAGATCGACCACAATCAACGGCAAACTCTGCCTTATGAGGTGAAAGACTAGCGCTCAGACCCTCTCGGAAACGTCATCCACGGCATGAACAATCATCGCCAGACAATCAGGTGACGAGAACCGATGATCCGCACCTTTGACAACAGTCAGACGCATGTCGTCACCTTCTGCGTGCTCCAACAATCGGTAGGCAACGGAAACGTCAACGTCCGCGTCGGCCGCGCCCTGCAGGAACCGCGTTGGAAACGGGAGCTGCAACCGGTCACGCAAGACCAGCCGATTGCGGCCCTCCTCGATCAGCCGCTTCGAAATGATGTAAGGTCCTTCCGAGTACTCCGACGGCAAAGCAACAAATCCCTCAGTCTCAAGCGCGGCGCGCTGCTCGGCGTCGAAACTGGCCCACATCCCGTCCTCTGTAAAATCAGGTGCCGCGGCGATAGTCACTAGACCCGCAACGAGATCAGGACGCTCGCGCGCAATCAGAAGGCTGACCCAACCGCCCATCGAAGAACCCACAAGGATCTGAGGTCCTTCGGTCAATGCATCTATGATGGCAACCGCATCTTCAAACCAGTCACCAATTGCCCCTTCTTCAAAAGCGCCCGAAGACTGACCATGCCCCGAGTAATCAAAGCGTAGGAAGGCACGCCCGCGAGCCTGTGCCCATTCCTCAAGATAAATGGCTTTCGTACCTTCCTTGTCGGAGCGCAGCCCACCCAGGAATACGACGCCGGGCCCATCGCCAAATGTCTGCGAATACGCAAGCTCACGAACACCGCTTTTGTGAAACCCGTCTGCCATGACCTGCCTCCCTTTCCGGCCAGACGCTAGCGTATCGACATCACGATGCAAGGACTTGGATCGCCCTCTGTTGACTTTCCGGCGGAGCCACGCCAAATGCGAAGCACACATAACCCGCAACCGGGCGTTCCGTGGGCGCCAAACTGACGAGGAGCTAAGGCCAATGGCCCAGATTTCCCTGACTTTTCCCGATGGCAATGCACGCAGCTATGAGGCTGGAGTAACCGCAGCAGACGTTGCCGCAGATATTTCCACTTCTCTTGGCAAGAAAGCGGTCAGCGCAACCGTTGATGGTGCGCATTATGACCTTCAGTGGCCGATCAATGCAGATGCCGAAATTGCCATTCACACCATGAAGGATGATGCCCAGGCGCTGGAACTGATCCGCCACGACCTTGCTCACATCATGGCGCGCGCCGTTCAAGAGATTTGGCCCGACGTGAAAGTGACCATCGGGCCAGTGATCGAGAACGGCTGGTATTACGACTTTGACCGCGCCGAGCCCTTCACCCCCGAGGATTTGGGCCGCATCGAAGCGCGGATGAAAGACATTATCAACAGCCGTGATGCGGTGCGCACCGAAGTGTGGGAACGCGCTCGTGCCGTGCAGCACTACACCGATAGCGGCGAACCATACAAAGTCGAACTCATCGACAGCATCCCGGGTGACGAACCATTGCGGATGTACTGGCATGGTGACTGGCAGGACCTCTGCCGTGGACCCCACCTGCAGCACACCGGACAAGTACCCGCGGATGCCTTCAAACTCATGAGCGTCGCCGGTGCGTATTGGCGTGGAGATAGCTCGCGTTCGATGCTTCAACGTGTTTATGGCGTGGCGTTTAAGAACCGCGATGAGCTCAAAGCGCATCTGCGGTTTATTGAGGAAGCAGAGGCGCGCGACCACCGCAAGCTCGGACGCGAGATGGACCTGTTCCACATGCAGGAAGAGGCTCCCGGGCAGGTCTTCTGGCATCCGAACGGCTGGACCATCTACACTGCGCTTCAGGACTATATGCGTCGCAAGCAGCGCGCGGGTGGGTATCGCGAGATTAACACGCCGCAGGTTGTGGATCGCAAGCTTTGGGAAGCGTCTGGGCACTGGGACAAGTACCAGCATCACATGTTCCTTGTGGAGGTTGACGAAAGCCGCGACGGCGAGAATGACGATGCGACCGCGAAGAACAAGGCGCACACCCGGATCAACGCGCTGAAACCAATGAACTGTCCCTGCCATGTACAAGTGTTCAACCAGGGTCTGAAATCGTATCGCGACTTGCCACTCCGGCTGGCCGAATTTGGATCATGTGCACGATTTGAACCGTCCGGCGCTTTGCATGGCATAATGCGTGTGCGCGGATTTACGCAGGATGACGCTCACATCTTCTGCACCGAGCAGCAGATCGAAGACGAATGCGCCCGGTTCATTGAGTTCCTCGCAGATGTCTACGCTGACCTTGGTTTCCCGGAGTTTGAGATCAAGTTCGCGACCCGCCCGGAAAAACGTGTCGGCAGCGAGGAATCCTGGGACTACGTCGAAGGCGCGCTAGAGCAAGCCATCAAGAAAACCGGCCGGACCTACACGCTCGAACCTGGAGACGGAGCGTTCTACGGACCCAAGCTCGACTTTTATCTCACCGACGCGATCGGCCGTGTCTGGCAGTGCGGCACCTTCCAGGTAGATCCCAACCTGCCCGAGCGACTTGACGCAACCTACATCGCAGCCGACGGCGAGAAGCACAGACCTTACATGCTGCACCGCGCGTGCCTCGGTTCGTTCGAGCGGTTCATCGGGATTTTGATCGAAGAGCATTCTGGCCGCATGCCACTCTGGCTCGCGCCGCGTCAGGTTGTTGTCGCGTCCATCGTCTCGGACGCAGACGCATATGTCGAAGAAGCTGTCGCAGCCCTTCGCGCAGCAGGCATTCGCGCCGAGGCCGATACCCGGAACGAAAAGATCAACTATAAGATTCGGGAACATTCGGTTGGCAAAGTGCCGGTCATCTTGGCGATGGGACAGCGCGAGGTTGCCGAACGAACGGCGTCTGTCCGGCGTCTCGGGAATAAACAGACCAGCGTCATCTCCCTCGATGAGATCATTCAGGAACTGTCGGCAGAAGCACTGCCACCGGATCAAAGGTCATAACACTTGGTGTCGCGGGGAACCGCGGCACACTTGCGTTCAAAGGCTGACCCGTCTCAGCTCTGGATGCGCGTAAGTTGCGTCCGCCAAGGCATCGCTTGCAGGCGACGGGCGCCCGAAAAGGTAGCCCTGACCAGATTTGCACCCAAGTTTGCGAACAATGTCGAGCTGTTCATCGCGCTCAATCCCTTCAATCACAACTTCAAGTCCCAGACTGTGAGCAAGATCAATCACGGCATCCAAAATGAACTGTGCCTCGCTTGAATGTTCGATCTCGTCGATGAGCGATTTGTCGATCTTAAGCTCGTCCGCTGAGATTGTGCGCAAGTAAACCAAAGATGAATACCCTGTCCCGAAATCATCAATCGAGATTCGGCATCCAAGCGACTTAAGCTCATTCACCGTTGCCTCAACGATATCCCAACTGGACAACTGCACAGTCTCGGTGATCTCAAGCGTTAGCTTTTCTGCGGCCAATCCATGCTTGTTCAAAGCCTTTTCTACGAATGGCAGCGGCTCGCGGTTTCGGAAGTGTTCGGCTGACAAGTTGACGCTGACAGAATAGTCGGTGCGGTATCTGCGGTTCCAATCTGAGATAAGCCCAACGGCGCGGTCCAAGACATAGGCATCGACATCTCGGATCCGGTCACTGTCTTCGGCTATTTTGATGAACCGGCCCGGCTCTAAAAGCGTGCCGTCACGCCGCCAACGCACAAGTGCCTCGAATCCGCTAACGCCACCAGTATCCAAGTGAATCTTCGGCTGTAAGAAAACCTCAAGTTCATGGTTCTCAATTGCTTTTGGCAAATCCTTCATAAGACCACGGCGCTCCGCGAGGGTGAGCTCAAGGTCCGCGTCATAAAGAGTATACCGACCGCGGCCCGCTTCCTTCGATGCATAGAGCGCAAAATCAGCAACCCGCATCATGAAATCGTATTGCGTTCGATTCGCAATAGTGACCTGCGTCGTTGTGGCAATCCCCATGCTGACGCCCGGGAAAAGTCTGGTGCCACTCACTTCAACGGGAAGGGCGCATTTGTCGATTAGGTCCTGACAGAAATCCATCAGGAACTGAGTGTTGTCCGTTTCCATAAAGACAGCGAACTCGTCACCACCGAGACGCGCCGCCGCTCCTCCGTGGGTTTCAGCACTGTCACCAATTGCCCGAGCAACATGTTTGAGTACCGCGTCTCCCACTGCATGCCCGTGGCGATCGTTGATCTCCTTAAAGGAGTCCAGATCAACCAATATGAATGCGCCTTTGGCGGTCGGGCCAAGAAACGCATCGACGCGATCTTGGAACTGGACTCGATTTGCAAGCCCTGTGAGCGCGTCAAAGTAAGCAAGTCGATCAGCACGCCGTTCTGCCCTCTGGCGGGCATGGCGCGCAACGATCTCGCGGCGCAGCAGATGCAGACTCGTGATCCCCGCCAACGTGATGGTCAACATGAAAATCAAGGTCGCGCGATTGAGATACTCCACCTTCTGAGTTTGCTCCGCCAGCAATGTAGATTTGATCCGCGTTGTCTGATCAAGATACCGAAAGACGGAGACTCGCGCGCGCTCCATAGCGCTTGAGATTTCTGGCGTCAGCAGAGCCGAAACCGGATCATCTGCAGCGAGAGCCTTGTCGGCGAGAATTACAAAGGCGTTTACTGCCAATACCGCCTGCTCGCCATCTTGGCTCATTGACTCGATACCAACAACTCCGACATCACTCGCCGCTTCCAATAGGCGATCCATGCGACGGCCCATGTGTTCAGCGCGCACATAGAGTACATCCAACGCCGAGCGCACTTCGTCCAAATCGGTCTCTGCTGCATCGAAAACAAAGGACGCATCAATCAATGCGCGGCCTAGCCGAGTCATCTCGTTCAAAGCCGAATGGCTTCGCACAGATTGATGCTGTTCGATAACGGCCTGGACTTCCAGAATTGACGACGCATACCGACGAAACTCCCATGCAGCCGCGCTGGTAAACATTCCCAGCGCGAGCACGGCAACCCAGAACCCTTTTCTGGTTGCTAGAGCGTGAACACGTGTCGAGCTCATTGGTGAAGTCGCCCGGATAACTCGTCACTGAGCCTTGATGGACGCTGCCATCCAAACGAGGTGAGACTCTTCAAGAGCGTTGCTCGCACGCATGTCGTCCTCGGAAATGATGAACTGGATCGGCCCACGCTGGCGCCGAGAATGCGCCTGTCCGTCGACCCGCGTGGCAATCAGGACCGGTGCAGCCACAAGCGCCTCGCGTTCAAAGACAACCTGAAACTCGTTCTCCGCCGCGACAACAATTGCAGTGACATCTGACATACCGTGGCTCGCCAGAAGGTCCGACAAGAGCACCCCTGAGAAGGTCGCGGGCGTATCGCGCCAAGGGGTCTTCGTGGTCAGCTCGTAAGTAGGAAACGATTCCAGCATTTCGGGTGTGTAAGTTACCGAGACGCCATCCGGAGACTCGATCACCAGCTGTGCATCCTGATGTTCGATTGGGTCTAGAGCCACTTGTTTCGGGCTTGCCAAAACGCCCTGGCCAGCAAAAACCGCGAGAAACATTGCAACAAAAAAATGTAAATTCGGGCGCATCGCCACCTCCTCATCATGTCAATAACAAGGGGTTTGGACCAGCAACTCCTAATACCTCCTTTCCGGTGAAGTGTCTAAATACAAAGAATTTTATGCGTCAAAGGAAGAAGAAATTTAAACCATTGGCGCTCAACGAGAATTGTTTCAACTCATAACGAGCACGTCAAAACACGCAGCCGTGAGTGGTATGTCAACGCATGAGTTGTTTTTTTCTAGTCAACCGCAAACGAGCGGTGCGAAATTTTGTAAATCAACCTGAAGGAACTCTTCCATGTCTAACACTGCAAAAACCGTTGCTGTCGCTGGTGCTGTCGCTGCTGCTCTCTCCGCTACTTTGGTTGCGCCAGCTTCCGCACAATCAAAAGAAAAGTGCTTCGGCGTTTCACTCGCCGGACAGAACGACTGTGCCGCTGGCCCGGGCACAACATGCGCTGGCACTTCGACTGTCGACTATCAGGGCAACGCCTGGACACTTGTCGACGCTGGCACATGCGCAGACATCGAACTCCCTGCAATGGCAGACGGCACAGCACGCATGGGCTCGCTTGAAGAGCTGACACGTGACCTGCCTGCATAAAGCAGGTTAAGCTACTTGGACGCCCCCAAATCGATTTTGGGGGCGTCACCTTTATCGGAGGCACGGCATGTTCGATCAGACACCAGCTTCAAAGGACGGGCTTCCGAGCACCCCTGGCGTAGGCTACAAGCCACAGCATTTCGCCGATATCACCTCAAATCCCGGTACAGTTGGCTGGATTGAAATTCATGCCGAGAACTACATGGGCGACGGCGGGCGCCCGATCGCACAGCTACGTCACCTAAGTGAGACATTCCCGATTTCCGCGCACGGTGTTGGTTTGTCGATTGGTGGCGAAGGCCGCCTTGATCCAGACCACCTCGCACGACTGAAACACCTGAACGAATGGCTGCGACCGGCAAGTTTTTCCGAACATTTGGCATGGTCCACTCATGGCGCAGAATTTCTAAACGATTTGCTGCCGCTTCCTTACACCGACTCTACGCTCGCACGCGTGTCCGACCACATCGATGAAGTGCAGAACACGATCGGTCGGAAAAGGCTCCGTGAGAAGCCATCATCTTACTTGGCGTTCGATGAAAGTACGATGTCGGAGACCGATTTTTTACGCGAGATCGCGCGCCGAACCGGCTGCGGACTCCTATTGGACGTGAACAACGTGTTCGTTTCTGCGACGAACCTCGATACTGATCCGATCGCTTACATAAACGATTTCCCTCTCGACCACGTGGGTGAAATCCACCTTGGCGGTCATGATGAAGACGAAGATGACCACGGCGTACCTTTGCTGATCGATAGTCACGGCCGCGAAGTCGCTGATCCGGTT
>CAYPVG010000433.1:0-3851 GCA_964414085.1 uncultured Boseongicola sp.
CTCGCCTCCGGGCCAGGACCCAGATCCAACACCCTAACGCGCCGCAACCCACGCGCCCGGCCGACGTCCAAAACGGCCCAAGTTCGCGCAACAGGATTTCATTAAAAAAGAAGGACGTCCCCCACACCACGCCAAGCAGCGCTATGATCGACCAGTAACGGTATGCCATTCTTTCCACCTCAACGTTCACGGCACTGTATCGCGAACGATTTGCCAAGTGTCATTCCGTTTCTTGATCAAAATCATCATCAATCATATTGACCAACGACCCAGCAGGCGGATACGGCCAAGACGTGACTGAAAATGATCGCCTCGATATCGTATTCTCAGCGCTCGCCGATCCGACGAGGCGCCGCATTCTCGAGATGCTGCTGGAAGATGATATGGCCGTCACCGATGTGGCGGAACCTTTCGACGTTTCCTTGGCAGCGATCTCAAAACACCTGGTGGTCCTCACCCGCGCGGGCCTGATCCTTCAGGAGAAACGTGGTCGCGTGAAATGGTGCAAGCTCAATCCTGACGCGCTCAAGCAGGCGAGTGTTTGGATGCAGAGCTTCGGCCAGTTCGACTCGCTCGACCTCGACGCCTTCGAAAAGTATCTCGCGCAGGAAGACATCATCGCCGACTCCGCCGACAGCGAGTGAGCGAACTAGGGGGTCGCTGGCGATTGATTACGCCGGAGCAGCACCACTAGGGCAAGAATAGTCAAGGCTATCCCGGGCACTATCACCAATGCAGGCACATCATCGGCCAATACAAACTCCCACAGGATGACCCATGACGGGATGAGATAGGTGTAGGCCATCACGTTCGCTGCTTTCAGCCGCAAAGACGCGAACTGGATGAGACTGATAGACGCCACCGATGCAAAAACGACGAGATACCCCAAAACCAACCACACTTCGAATGGAAGCGAACTCCATTCCGTCTTTGCAATACGTGCCGCCCCAAATAACGCCACAACAATCGCGCCACCAGCCATCGTTCCGAAGGCGGCTGCAAACACACCCTCGCCTCGGCTCAGCCTCGGCACCATTGGGATGTAGAGTGCATGGGCGATGCACCCGATGAAAAAGATCAGCTCCCCGACACCCACATCAAAACCGAGCAATGCTTCGATATCACCTCGGAATATGACCCAGAGCGCGCCCACGGCACCAAGGCAAAGACCCAACGCCATCCCTTTGTTGGTCACCTGCCGCATGACAAGCCATCCAAATCCAGCGGCCATCACCGGCGTCAGTGTGAACACGGCAGCGGTAGAAACTGGATGCGCTGTCTTCAGGCCCTCAAACATTAGGACGAAATACATCGCGAAAAGCCCGCCAAGGAACAAGAACCGCCAAGGCGCCTGAAAGGTCTCCCTTTCGATCTGCTTGGTCGCAAGTGCGATCACAAAGACAACGACAGCGGCCAATGCGAAACGAATGGCCGTCAGGGCCATAGGGTCAATTTCGTTCGCGATCCGGCCACCTAACGAAAAAGAACCTGCGACCAGCCCAGAAAAAACAAGCATTGCTAGGTGCCCACGCAACTCTGCGTCACGTGAAGGCGCTGGCTGGCTCACCAAGACTTAGCTTCTTCCTTCAGGAACTTCAGGAACGTTTGAACCTTCGTCGTACGGTGCAAATCCACGTGCGTGACCAACCATAGTGGAGCAGTCCATTCTTCAATGGGGTCAAAAAGCATGTTCAGTCCTGCATAGCGTTCGGCATCCCAAAGGGAGACAAACCCAATGCCAACGCCAGCGACAACAGCATCACGCAGGACTCTGTTGTCCGTGCCGCGAAAAATAAACCGTTCCGCCGGAACATTGTCCCGCAACCATCGTGCAAATGGCGCACGACTCTCGCTAGAATCCACAGTTACAAAGTCATGATCTGACAAGTCATCAAAGCTCTCCGGTCTTCCCTTCCGCGCGATATATTCGTCCGATGCGAAAAGCCCGATCTCTTGGGAGACAAACGGTTGGACAACATTATCCGGGTTGTCGGGAGCGCGGCCTGCACGAACCGCGACGTGTGCCTCTCCATACTCCAACCGCAATACTTTATCGCCTGTGATGTAGCGGACGATCAGATCAGGGTAGAGTGTTTGAAACTTAGCCAAAACGGGTGTCAGCCTAGGAGAAACTGATGTCAGAGAGGTAACGACCAATTCTCCGGAAACTTCATCACCTCGGCCACGTATGCGACCGACCAATTGCGTAAACTGATCGTCTGTCGCCTGCGCAACTTGGAGAAGGTCCAAACCGGCCTCGGTCGCAGTGTAGCCTCTGGCATGCCTCTGGAAGAGTTTAACGCCCAGCCGCTCTTCCAACGCATCAATGTGGCGAATGACCGTTGCGTGATGAACGCCAAGCGCATCCGCCGCGCCACTCACTGTACCCATACGCGCAACGTGAAATGCCGTACGTATCTCGTCCCAAGTGCTAATGGACATGAATATCGTCTCCAAGAATTCGCCACCACGCTATCGTGCATTTTTTCATATATCCACCACAATTTTCACACATTTCTACAAAAATGCACAATTGGCGTTCGGTTCTTGGGAATTCTCGCGGCGGGCCCCCGGTTCTAACTAGAGTTCAACGAAACACTGGAGGCTCCCATGCCAAAACAAATCCTGCGCATCGACGCATCAGCCCGCAAATCAGGCTCTATCACCCGAGAACTGAACGACAGCATTGTCGAAAGGTTTCTGGCAGATGGAGACACAACAGTATCCGTCCGCGATCTCGCCGACGAAGCACTGCCACAACTGACAGAAAACTGGATAGGCGCAAACTTCACAAAAGCTGAAGAGCGCTCGCACGAACAGAAAGAAGCTCTGGCTTTATCCGACTCCTTGATTGAGGAAATCAACTCAGCCGACGTGCTATTGATCGGTCTACCCATCTACAATTTTGGCGTTCCTGCGGCACTCAAAGCATGGGTCGACTTGGTCGCTCGTGCCGGCGTCACCTTCAAGTATAGCGAATCCGGACCTGTTGGGCTTCTCGAAGGCAAACGAGCCATTGTCACCGTGGCATCAGGCGGTACCGCGATGGGATCAGAGATAGACTTTGCAACAGGCTACATCCGCCATGTTCTTGGGTTCATCGGCATCAAGGACGTTGTCTTCGTAGCTGCTGATCAAATGGCCATAGATGCGGAAACAACGCTGTCCGCTGCTCACAACGCGGTTCACACTCTCGATATCGCGGCCTAATCCGAACAAAGGAAAGTTCACATGAAGTACGCAATCCTTGCCATCAAAGCTCTTCTAACGCTCGCGTTCGTTGCAGCGGGCTTAACCAAACTCGCGGGCGTCGAGATGATGGTCGCAACCTTCGACGCGATCGGTGTCGGGCAATGGTTCCGGTATGTAACCGGGATTATCGAAGTGGTCGCGCCCATCCTACTATGGATCAAAGGACGGGAAGCAATCGGTGCCGCCCTGCTTGTTGTCACTATGATCGGCGCGGTCATCGCGCATCTGGTGGTCCTCGGACCGTCAGCTGTCCCGGCGCTCGTCCTGGGTGTTCTGTCGGCCGTCGTCCTGTGGCACCACAAAGACGGGCTTGGGAAAAGCGCCTAAAAGTCCAACCAAACTCAAACAAGATTCGTAAGCGGGTCGCGCCTTCACTGGCGCGGCCTGTGCTTTTCGTCAAGCGAAGCGCGCCCAATCATATGCGCAGCAATTGGGGCGGTCAGAAGCAAGAAGAAGACCGCGGCCACGATGCGAGCCCAGGCCCCTCCGTCTCCAAAATACAGACCGCACGCTATCAAGATCAGCGATGACCCCAAGACACCGGCCTTTGTAGATGCATGCATACGCGTGAAAATGTCGGGCAACCGAACCAACCCCAA
>CAYPVG010000434.1:0-4842 GCA_964414085.1 uncultured Boseongicola sp.
AATCACGGGTGTTGGCCTGGATTTGCTGACTGGACGCGGTACGGGGCTCGATGACGCGGGCCTTTCCGCAAAGGAGCAAACTCTTCTCCAGGCTGCCGCCCGTACCGGCTCTTTAGGCGCCCGCGAAACTCTTCGGGAATATGGCGGGTTCGAGATAGCAATGATGACGGGCGCCATGATCGGTTCCGCCAAAGCAGGTCGCGTCGTTATCGTAGATGGCTTCATTGCCACATCCGCGGCACTTGTCACCGCAGAACTTGAACCCTCGACACGTAAAGCCATGATTTTCGCCCATAAAAGCGAAGAGCAGGGTCATATCGCCATGCTCGCCGCCCTCGAAGCGGCCCCACTTCTCGATCTGAATCTACGCCTTGGCGAAGGTACAGGTGCCCTCTTGGCATGGCCGCTCCTACAGGCTGCTGCCGCAATGCTGAATGACATGGCCAGCTTCGAAGACGCTGGCGTCTCAGGTCCGGCATGAACGAAACGCGGTCGGAAATCATCCTTGCGGCAGGGTTCCTAACCCGTCTTCCTCTTCCGACCGTTGAATACTCTGAAGAAACCATGGCCCGCGCCACGAGGTGGTACGCCCTGGTCGGTCTCGTGATCGGCCTTGTCCTCGCGGCCATCTTCTGGGCGCTCGCGACCATCCTGCCCCAAGTCCTCGCGGCTTTAATGACCATCGCAGCCGCAATGCTCCTCACTGGCGCGCTCCATGAAGACGGCCTTGCCGACATTGCCGACGGTCTCGGCGGCAGTGCCGACCGTACTCGCGCCATGGAGATCATGCGCGACAGCAGGATTGGGACTTACGGTGTACTCGCACTCGGGGTCACGCTCGCTTCCAAGGTTACGGCGCTTGCGCTTCTGCCGCTGCCAGCGGCACTCGCCGCACTTATTGCGGGCCATACCCTCGGCAGACTCTCGATGACATGGCTGATGCGGCGCCTCGACTACGCGCGATCCGATGGTGCCGCCAGTTTCATGTCCGCTGCAACCTCGATCGACGACAAGCCTCTCTGGGTGGTTGCGGCGCTAGCAATGCTACCCGTCTTTTGGCTGGCGGGACTATCCCCCCTCTTCCTGACCCTTTTTTTCGTTGTCGGACTCATCAGCCTCATAGCCAGCCGCCTGAAGGCTCGCCTTGGCGGTTACACAGGCGACGCGCTCGGCGCGAGTGAGCAACTTTGCGAAGCTCTCGTCCCAATCGTCATACTCGCGTGTCTTTGATTTTCCTGCGCCATACCCGCCCTGCTGTCCGAGACGGCACATGCTACGGACGCACCGACGTGGGCCTCGCGCCTGGTTGGGAAGCCGCCGCTGACCGCCTCACAAGTGCACTCCCCAAGATTGACCACATTGTGTGTAGCCCGCTGGGTAGGTGCCGCCTACTAGCGGGCTACCTTTCTCAACGTCTCACCAAGCCAGTCACGATCAACGAAGACCTGACTGAGATGGATTTCGGCACATGGGAAAACACTCTCTGGGATGATGTTCCACGCCAAGAACTCGACGCTTGGGCCGACGATTTCTACCATGCCCGCCCACACGGTGGAGAAAGCGTCGCCATGCTTCAAACGCGTGTCCGCCGCGCGCTCAAAAGCCGCCCAGAGGGAGCGGTTTTGTGGGTTGGTCACGCCGGCCTATACAGATCGCTCCTTGCAGAAACCGAACATCCAGACCCATGGAACGCACAAATTTCCTTTGGCGCCTTCGAAATTCTCAACATTTGATGGCAATCAACGGGATCAATCGCGCTCAACCAACCATTCGTCAACACCACGCCTCACAGCCGCATAAACAACAGCACCAATCGCCTCTCCAACCGCGGTGTGCATCCCCGCAAAGCCGGTTTCTCCCGGCGGGGAAGCAACAACGAGACAGTCTGTTCCCGTTCCGGTCGCCGCGCCGCTCTCTATCTGGACTCCGGCTTCCAAAACGGCCGCTGTGCGCGCCGACGCAGCCAAAGATAACGCCTCCAAACGCCCCGTAGCCGTCATTCCCTCGGAAACCGCCACAACCACATTGATGGTACCATACCCAACGCCTCGAGCGCGCCTTCTGCCGATGCGCTCGGCATTCGACATCCCCACGGTAGCCACGGCTTCCGCTGCCACACCCTCGACCTCAACCCGGTCAATCACGCGTCGCTCGACGTTGCGTGACGTCAACATCGCGACCGATTGATGCGATGAAACCTCACCTGCCAACCAACCCAGCGCGTCAAAACCTTCAGACAAATCTGCATCGCGCACTTCGCGCCAAAGAACCTCGGAACACGCGACATCGCCCGGACGATAGGGCGCAAAACTCAGCGCTCTCCACTGTCCCGGAAATCGAACCGTCATCCAAGGTCGTGCCACGTCGACGCGCAAAAGCGAACTCACCGCAAGTCCTTTCGCAGCGCTTTCATCTGATCTAAAGCCCTCAACGCGATCGGCGTACCACACACCCACTCTGGCCCGCTCAACACGCGTGGAATACCGTCCAAGGCTGGATGTGCCATGATTTCTTCAGACCGCGACGTGGCTGGATACGGCGTTCCGGACACCAGCACATCCGGTCGGTTCATTAGAAGTTCTTCCAGCGACAATCGTCCCCCGCCCGAACGCCCTAAGGTTTCGGCAAGATTCTCAAATCCAGCGGTCGAAATAATGTCATGCGAGAGCGTTCCAGCCCCTAGCGAATAGCCATTCGCAAAGAAAAACGCCGCTTGCGGTGCATCCTCAGCGCTCACTACCACATCCGCCAGCCGCGCCTCGACGTCCAGCGCCAAGATTTCCGCTGTTGCCTCTCGCCCCAGCAACGCACCCATCTTGCGCACGACTTCCGGAATATCTTCCAACTGAGAAACTATCGGAAACTGCTCGACCTCCACACCCAAATCGCGGAGCATCTGAACTGCAAAGGGGTCCGTATATACACCACCCACCACAAGGTCAGGACCAAGCGCAAAAATCTCCTCTGCTCGACCGGAATTCACTGGATAGTCAGCCGCCTCTTGCGCCATCGCCGAGGACACTGGATCCCGCGCGATCCGGCTGATCGAAATCAACTGCCCCGGAGCGGTGAGCATCATTGCCAACTGGTCCGTGCAAAGGTTCATCGACACAACGCGCTTGGGTGCCTCAGCCGCTAAAGGCAGGGCCAAAGACCCGGCGAGGCATCCCGCCAGAGCCAATGTTTTCAATCTGTTATCAGAACGACGCACTAATACCCGCATAGATCGAGAGACTTGGGGTATTGTACCCCGGAATTGTCTCATAGTCCTCGTCAAAGAGGTTTTCTATGCGAATATAGCCATCCATGTCATCGCTCAGGGCTTGGGTTAAAGTCAGATTGGCTACAGCATAGTCATCCAACCGCGTCGCGCCATTCAATGAATCCGCCACTCCTCGCAAATCAAAAGCCGCCGTTAGCGTATCGCTCAGCGCCCCGGACACGCCAAACGTTACGTCGTGCAGAGGCACTCGCGACAACCGACTGCCCTCGGTTTTGGCATCTGTATATGTGTACGTCGCAAAGACGTCCGCCCCACCAATTTGCCAATCACCAGAAAGCTCAACACCTTGACTTACGGTAGTTCCAGGAACTTGCGCATAAGCTCCAAAGGGTCGCGTGGCAGTTGCGGTGGTATCGAACCCGATGAGATCCTCGATCTCGGTGTAAAAGAGCGTCGCTCCGTAAGATGCCTTTTCATAGCTAGCCTCCAGTCCAACCTCGACACCTCTACTCGTCTCGGGTGAAAGAGTGGTCGTATCAGGCGAAAACGGCCCGAAACGCTCATAAAGCGACGGCGCTCGATAGCCATTTCCCACGCTCGCCTTGTAGGTCAATGCACCCGCGCGATGCGCAATCGCCAGACGCGCCGATGCCTGATCATCGAAGTCCGAATAGACGTCATAGCGCAACCCAAACGTGACGTCCGTCGCGTCCGTAATTGCGTAGAGAAGTTCACCGAAAATCGCGCCGTTCGACGCATCTGACTTGGCGCCATCAAGCTCGGATTTTTCCTCTGTCCAATCCGCCCCGAACGCAAGAGAGGTCGCCGTGCTCAGATCCGTTGTGCCAAGATAGTCCAGCTTAATCCGCTCACCGATGAATTCCTGAGTCGAGAACGCACTTGGCGCTGTGAACGGGTTGAAGCGATCGTTCACGAAGTAGGACAAGCCAACCTCATGATCGATATTCTCGCCTGCAACCTCGGCGAACACACGCGCTCCAAAACGCACCGTATCGGTTTGTTCAAGGTTCGGGTCCGCTGCAAACGCATTGTCGAATTCGATCGTGCTGTCAGTCGCGATTGCGGTCGCGCCAACCGTCACCGAGTCACTCAAATGTCGCCTAAGCGACAACGATAAACCGATCTCATCAAATGCATCTGCATCGCTTGCATTGGCGGCGGCCAGGGCAGAAAATCCATCGGTTCGTGTATAGCTTATCGTGGCTGCAGCCTCGCCCTCTTCATCACGGTAACCGAAGCTCAATCCGCCGCTAAACGTACCGTAGCTCCCTACCTCAGCATTGTACTCGCCTGAACGACCATCAACTTCCGGACGCCAAGTCTGGATATTGATTGCCCCCGCGATTGCATCCGAGCCGTAGATCGTTGTTTGAGAACCCTTCGCCAACTCAACACGGTCTATCAATCCACGCGTGACATTTCCGAAGTTCAGGCTGTTTTGACCGCTGGACGGGTCCGTCACCTCGATCCCGTCAATCGTCACGCCTATGTAACGATCCGCCAATCCGCGTACGCGAATGTTGCTCAAGGTACCCAAACCACCGTTCGATACCACGCGCACTCCCGGCAGACGGTCCAGCGTATTCTCTTAACCTGGT
>CAYPVG010000435.1:0-5752 GCA_964414085.1 uncultured Boseongicola sp.
TCTTGGCCGCCATGAGCTTTGTCTTCATGCCACCCTTCGACAGCCCAGTTCCGGCATCACCAGCCATGGCTTCAATCTCTGGCGTAATTTTCTCAACCACATCAAAGCGTTTGGCCGTGGGATCTTCCTTGGGGTTAGCCGAGTAAAATCCATCTACGTCCGACAGCAGGACCAACACATCCGCACCAATCGTCACCGCAATCTGGGCGGCAAGCCGGTCGTTGTCACCGTACCGGATTTCATCGGTCGCCACCGTGTCGTTTTCATTCACAATGGGCACCACGCCCAGCGACAAAAGTTGTTCAAGCGTCGCGCGACTGTTCAAATACCGTCTGCGATCTGCGCTATCTTCCAAGGTGACCAGCACCTGTGCCGTTGTGATGCCGTGCGGTCCAAGCGCCTCTTCATAGGCTCGGGCCAAGCGAATCTGACCCACGGCAGCGGCCGCCTGAGATTTTTCCAATGCCAACACGCCGTCGGAAAGCGACAGCGCAGCGCGCCCAAGAGCAATTGATCCCGACGACACCAGCACGACATCGACGCCGTTCGCGCGCAGCTCGGCAACGTCTTCCGCAAGTGTCTTCAGCCAGTCGGCCCGTAAATGGTCGCCTTCGACCAATAGAGCCGAGCCGATCTTTACTACGACCCGTTTTGCGGCTTCTAAGGACGCCATGGTCCAGGCTCCTCAACCTCTTCCTTTTGCCGTAGCCGGTCTTGATCAATTTTGCCACGCACCGCGCGCAAGACATCCGTCAGGCCTTCGCGACTAACTCCACTCAATGACAGGACAGGTCCAGCCACCGCCTCCAACGCCGACTTACGCTCGGCACGTTCCTCTTCGTCAAGCGCATCAATTTTGTTCAGCGCCGTGATCCGAGGCTTTGAGGCAAGTTCCCCACCGTAGGCCTCCAACTCGTTGATAATCGTGGTGTAATCGCCCGCAACGTCTTCGGATGTTCCGTCTACAAGATGGAGCAGAACGGCACAGCGCTCCACATGCCCAAGGAACCGGTCACCTACCCCGCGGCCTTCGTGCGCGCCTTCGATTAGACCGGGAATATCGGCCATCACAAATTCGACCTCGTCTACTCCGACGACACCCAGGTTTGGATGCATCGTCGTAAACGGATAATCCGCAATCTTGGGGCGCGCATTGGATGTTGCTGCAAGGAACGTCGATTTCCCCGCATTCGGCAATCCCAAAAGCCCGGCATCGGCGATAAGTTTCAGCCTTAACCAAATCTCACGCTCAATCAATGGCTGCCCAGGGTTGGAGCGACGCGGTGCTTGGTTTGTCGACGATTTGAAATGCAGGTTGCCAAACCCACCGTTTCCGCCTTTGGCCAGCAAGACGCGATCACCAACTTGCGTCAGGTCGGCGATAACCGTTTCTTCGTCCTCATCAAGAATTTCTGTGCCAACAGGCACACGGAGGACTATGTCGTCCCCATCCTTCCCAGTGCGCTGCTTACCCATTCCTGGCTGACCGTTCTTCGCAAAAAAGTGCTGCTGATACCGAAAATCGATGAGCGTATTCAGCCCCTCAACCGCCTCTGCCCAAACGTCGCCACCACGTCCGCCGTCACCGCCATCAGGCCCGCCGTATTCGATGTACTTCTCGCGACGAAAGCTGACGCATCCGGAGCCGCCGGCCCCGGAGCGAATTGTAACCCGTGCAAGATCAAGGAATTTCATGACGCTATCCTGAATGTATCTCGAGTCACCGCGTAAGTGATCACGATCGCAGGCTCAAGCCTTCCCTTTGATGATGCCGTGTCTTTACCTGTCTCGACGAAGCCCATTTTGCGTAGGATACGACCCGAAGCAGGGTTATCCTCGAAATGATCCGCAGCCAAAGTATTGATCGGGAATCGGTCGAAAAGTTCGGGCAAGAAAGCCGAGATTGCTTCAGTAGCAAATCCCTGTCCCCAATGGCTTTCGGCGATATAATACATGAGAGAAAGCGGCTCACCCCCGCAGCCCACGCCACCAATCAGCTGTCCCTGATGTTCAATGCCAAGGATAAACCCAAGGTGCCCACGCCACTGACGCGCCTGAAGCGCAGCTTCGGCATCAGCCAGCGTCCAATCGTTTGGAATGGACGACACACCACGCGTGAGACCGGGCGTAATAAATGACAACAACGCCTCTGCATCCCCATCCTCCCAGGGTCGCAGCGTGAGGCGAGGCGTGTAAATGGTGAAACCAGCCCGAGCCTCCCATCGCTCTCTGGTCAGGATCATTTCGTGACTCGTCACAGTTTGTGACAACGCTCGCGCATCGCGCTCGCCTTGCCCAGTTATCACGAAGCCAAGGGCCTTAAGGACAGTGCCAGAGCGGTCGTTGGTCTCAAAGAAGGATGCGCCCAGCGCTGCCTTTCCCGCCTCGCCAAACCAATAATCAACTACCGCCTTTGCCGCCTCGAAAGCGTAACCCTTCCGCCAGAGCGGCCGCGCCAACCAATACCCAAGCTCCGGATCAATTCCGATGCAACCCTTCAAACCATCATCGTCACAGATTGCCCAAACGAACGTGCGATCCGCTAGAGTCTTCTCAATGAACCAATCTGCGTCTTCACGCGTGTAGGGGTACGGCACGACCGAAAGCCATCGGCTCACTTCATAGTTTCCGACGCCCTCAACAAGGGCGTCAGCATCACTGGGGTCTAAGGGACGAAGCGTCAGGCGCGGCGTCCTTAGGACGGGAAGCGCCTGGAGTGCCATGGGTCAGTCGTCCAAGCGCTTTAGATATGTCCACGTCGGGACGGTTGAGCTGCGCGCAACTGAAAATGTTTCGGCGTCGCCAAGGTATTGGAAGCCAGCATTTGTCAGCACGCGAGCGGATGCCGGATTGTCCTGGAATACGCTCGCAAACATCGTCTTGTCGCCATTCGGGTTCGCCGCAATCATGCCGCGCACAGCCTCGGACGCAAGACCGGAGTTCCAGAATGCAGGAACAACCCAATAGCCAATCTCCGACTGGCTGCGATCCATGCGCTCAAGTGCGATCAGACCGAGGAATTCACCCAAGCCGGTCGATGAACCGTCTAGTACCCAAATATCTTCCGCGCGTCCTTCATCCAGCGCCCGCGAAATCAACGTATCGACCGCACCAGGTGGCAAAGGATGAGGGATTGTGCGCGTCATCTTGGCGACGCGTTCATCACTTCCGAACAATTCAAGATTGCCTGCATCAGAGCGCCGGATCGCGCGCAACACCATACGCTCGGTCTCAATCGCTGGTTGGTTTACAATGGTCTCCAGTTTCACGGGGCTCCTCCTTCGCCTCGTTCACTGCACCAACCGCCCCTCATCGGCGATGCATGGTCTAAATGGGTATTTGCAGTCTCTGCGACAAGTCGATCATCAAAACGTTAAAGGGGACCGGCTTATCGCCGATCCCCTTTTTTAACTTACTTTGCCAGGGTCGGCTTACTCTGCTGCCTCCGCTTGCGGGAGCACCGAGATAAATGTGCGGCCTTTGAGACCTTTGTGGAAAGTCACATTACCTTCGGCGGTTGCAAAGATTGTGTGGTCACGACCAATGCCAACGCCCTCGCCCGGCCACCACTTGGTGCCGCGCTGACGCACGATAATGTTACCCGGAATGACCGCCTGGCCACCGAATTTCTTTACGCCAAGACGACGACCGGCTGAGTCGCGGCCGTTACGGCTGGAACCACCTGCTTTTTTATGTGCCATGTGTCTGTCTCCTTACTTTACGAGGGCTTTGGCCTGTTCGACCCAGCCTTCCCGTTCGATCCGGCCTTTGAACGACAGCTTTTCGTCGAACTCGGCAATGTCAGCTTCTGTCCACGCAGCGATTTGCGCAAAAGTCGTTACGCCTGCAGCAAGCAGCTTTTTCTCAAGCGCAGGACCGACACCGGACAGCTGCTTGAGATCATCAGCGCCAGCATCGGCTGCTTTGGCTTTGGGCGCAGCAGCTTTCTTCGCAGGCGCAGCTTCTTTCTTAGCTGCTGCTTTTTTGGCAGGCTTCGCCGCCTCAACCGCAGAGACCGATACAGAACCCGCACCAACAGCAGCTTTTACGCCAGATTTGTCCGCACCTTTTTCAAGGATGTCGGTCACGCGAAGGAGCGTGAGTTGCTGACGGTGACCTTTCGTGCGCTTCGAGCCGTGCTTACGGCGACGCTTCACGAAGTGGATAACCTTTTCACCTTTGATCTGGTCGATGATCTCGGCCTGTACGCCAGCACCATCAACAAGAGGCGTTCCAACAGTGGCACCCACCATCAGAATCTCATTGAATTGAACTTTTTCGCCGGCGTCAGCTGCGAGCTTCTCAACGCGGAGCACATCGCCCGCTTGAACCCGATACTGCTTGCCACCAGTCTTCATGACCGCAAACATTTGATCTTCCTTCATTTTCCGCGTCCTTTGGCCCCCGGATTGTGTCCAGGTGTTTCGGGTTTCAGCCGCCTCGAACAGCGCGCCAATCGGCGTCATTAAACAGTAAAAGGCGGACCCTCGTCCGCCAGAGCCCGGCTTATGCGTCCAAGTCGACCACAAGTCAAGCGAAACAACGCACTTAAAACCCGTTCTGCCTCAGATATCGTCGCCCTGCATAAACCGCGACGCCGCACTACCCAGAGAATATGAGATGCGATTGAAAACAACATCAAAACCAGCAAACAGTGCGCGGTTAAGATCTTTACCGGCATCTGACGTAGAAAGAGCTTGATAGGCCGCGAGATCACCGTCGCTCAACGGTTCGTAGGCTAAGGCCAGATAAGGAAGTATCCATTCCGTCGTCTCTTGCCGAATTTCGGGTTCTTGTGCCCATACATCCCGTAGGATCACTTCTTCGGTCAGATCAAAGCTACCGCCATCTGCCAAGCCTCGATAGAATGCCAGTGAGGCATTTAAGGCACCTGCAACGTTCAACTCAATCAAATCGTTTGTCTCAACGAAGGCAGCCAGTGCATCGGCTCTTGTCCCGTCGCGTTCAGGCAAGCTCAAGAAGGCGTCTTTGGCCGCCTCTTCAACATCTTCATCCAGCAAAGCTTCGCGTGCAGTAATTTCCAACGAGATGATCTTTTCTCCAAGATCCGACCCGAAGAACTCCAACAACGGGGTCACGTCGCTCTCGGCAAGCTCCGCATCAAAAGCTTCGCGGAACTCGGCGGCCATTCGGCGTGTATCGTAAATCGACGATGCAATCCGGTTCCAACCGTCCGCACGCTGAGGGAACATGCTTTCTCGCAGCTCGTCAGATTGCTCGAGCCCTTCGATCCGCAGAATGTCAATAAGCTCGCCAGTGCCAAGGGCCCTAAAAAGCGTGTCGAGCTCGCCTTCCGACGCAGCCTGCGCCGGAGGCGCAACCATTGAAATCATGGCCGAAACGGCTGCAACTCTAAGAATTTGATACATGTGCTCTCACTATCATTTTGTAAGAACGTAAGGCTCGAACAGCGCAGAACCAAGGGGACAGGCAGCTTTTGTAGAAATTGGCTTGCACGGTTCCCGGCCTTCAACTAAATCGCGCACCTGACCCTTCGCGGAGAGGTGCCGGAGTGGTCGAACGGGGCGGTCTCGAAAACCGTTGTCCCTTCACGGGGACCCAGGGTTCGAATCCCTGTCTCTCCGCCATCATCCCAAAAGAATTACTTTGCCTGTCGGGCGTGGAAGTTCGTTATCCGAAACGATAAGATGGATTCGATCCAAAAGAGCCGGACTCAGTTTGCCGGGCGGCCAAACCAGAAGAGTATGACAAGCTCGTCTTTCTCAAGATC
>CAYPVG010000436.1:0-3173 GCA_964414085.1 uncultured Boseongicola sp.
TTTATCTCGTCGACAGTGATCACGCTGGTCGGCGGCACCATGTTCCTGATGTGGCTTGGTGAACAAATCACGGCGCGCGGCGTCGGCAACGGTATTTCGCTGATTATTTATGTCGGCATTATCGCGGAATTGCCGGGCGCCTTGGCGCAGTTCTTTGCCCAAGGCCGGTCTGGTGCGCTTTCTACGGCTGTCATCCTGGGCATTATTATCATGCTGTTGGCGACCCTGATCTTCGTGGTCTTCATGGAGCGCAGCCTGCGCAAGGTGCATATTCAGTACCCGCGGCGGCAAGTTGGCATGAAAGTATATGACGGCGGATCGTCGCACCTGCCGATCAAAGTGAACCCCGCAGGCGTGATCCCTGCGATCTTCGCATCGTCGCTTCTGCTGCTGCCGACAACGCTGTCGACCTTCTCGGGCGGGAACGCTGGGCCGGTGATGAGTTGGATCCTGGCTTACTTCGGCCCGGGCCAGCCGCTCTACCTGTTGTTCTTCGGCGGCATGATCATGTTCTTCACTTATTTCTATACGTTTAACGTGGCCTTCAAGCCCGAGGACGTGGCCGAAAATCTGAAGAACCAGAACGGATTTATCCCCGGTATTCGCCCCGGCAAAAAGACGGAAGAATACCTTGAGTACGTCGTGAACCGCATCCTTGTGCTGGGTGCCGGCTACCTAGCTCTGGTCTGTATGATGCCGGAAATTGTGCGGACGAACCTGGCGATTACAGCCTACTTCGGCGGTACGTCGATCCTAATTATTGTGTCTGTGGGTATGGACTTTATTCAGCAGGTCCAGTCTCATCTTCTCGCCCATCAATACGAAGGGCTGATTGAGAAGTCCCAGTTGCGCGGCAAAAAGCGTGGCGGGAAGGCACGGGGGGCCGCTAAACGATGAACATTATTCTGCTCGGCCCACCGGGGGCCGGTAAGGGCACGCAGGCTCAGATCTTGGTTGAGCAGCGTGGCATGGTGCAGCTTTCGACCGGCGACATGCTACGGGCTGCACGGACGTCTGGCACCGAGATGGGCAACAAGGTCGCGGCCATTATGGATGCAGGTGAGCTTGTGACAGATGAGATCGTAATCGGTCTGATCGAAGAAAAGCTTCAGGGCGACCACGGCGGTGGGTTCATCTTTGATGGGTTCCCACGGACGCTGGCTCAGGCAGATGCGCTTGGTGAGCTGTTGGCCAAACACGGCACGGGGCTGGATCATGTCGTTGCTATGGAAGTGAACGACGAGGCTCTGGTTGGACGTATTCTAAACCGCGCAGCCGAGGCTGTGGCCGCTGGTGGCACAGCGCGGGCGGACGACAATGAAGAAAGCCTCAAGATCCGTTTGATGGAATACTACAAGAAGACGTCACCGCTTCTTGGGTATTACCACGCAAAGGGCAACCTGAGCTGGGTGCCGGGGCTTGGGACCATTGAAGAAGTTTCTGGCTCGATTGCGGGTGTGCTGGACGCGTGACGCTTGTTACCTGAGCCGCCAACAAAGTGTATGAATGAGGGAGTCGCCGTTTGGCGGCTCTTTTCGATTTAAGGGCAAAGTATGCGCGTTCTTCTTTCCAGTACTCGCGGTCAGGGGCACATCCGACCGCTACTTCCATTTGCAAAGGGCTTGCAAGCAAGGGGGCACGAGGTGCGACTTGCGTCGCCGGAAGAGGCTCGACCGGTGGCTGAGAAGGCGGGACTATCGCTAATGCCATTTGCGCGCCTGAGTGACGAAGAGATCAAGGAACTATGGAAGGGGCGGCGCAACCTGAAGGGCGATGAACTGATGAGCTTTGCCATCGGTGAAATGTTCGGCGGGCGGACGACAGAACGGGCCATACCGAGGCTGGAAGAGAGCATCTTACAGTGGAAGCCGGACTTCATCCTGCGTGACTCGCTGGAATTTGCGAGTTTCGTATTGGCGGAAAAGCATGACATTCCGCATGCGCGCATTGCAGTGCACAACAACTCGGTCGAGGGTGAGATTGTTGGGCACGTTGCTACAGCTTTAGACCGCCATCTTTCGGTACATGGAAAATCGGCACAAGACGGATCAGGACTGTGGATGGAGCCGATCTATTCGACTTTTCCCGCAGGTTTCGATGGTGACTGCAAGCATGCGCCCGACAACCCGCCATTTCGTGTCAACTTGAACTCAGGCGACAACAGCGCCCAGGCTGATTGGGCACCCAAAACACATAAGCCGCTTGTTTACATCACATTCGGAACGGTTGTTGGAGAGGCGTCGTTCACCTTTGACGAGGTCTTCAATATGGCACTGGAGGCGGCCGGCCAGCTGGACGCGGAGGTTTTGCTGACCACAGGTCCCAAAGTCGATGTCGAACGATTCAAAGTTCGCCCTGACAACGTCGAGGTACAGTCGTTTGTTCCACAGGCTGCTGTTTTGCGGCATGCGAGCGCGATCATGCATCATGGTGGTTCGGGGACGCTGAACGGGGCTTTCGAGTTTGGTGTGCCGATGGTTGTCGTGCCCCTATTTGCCGATCAGCCTTGGAATGCTGACCGGGTGGAGGCGTCCGGGCTAGGGTTCGCCGTGCGGGAGCGAACCGTAGAAAATATGCTGGCCGCGCTTCAAAAAGTTCTCTCAGACGAAAGCGCTGCAAAACGCGCGAAATCCATTGCCGACGAGATGGCGGGTCTGCCGCCGATTGAAGCGGCATTGGATCGTATGGAAGCGATGGTTTAAGGCGTGATTTCTCCCTTGAAACGCTACGCATTAATTCATACCTGATCCCCCTTGACGCACCGCAGCGGAGATCATATCTACCGCCATCTCGAGAGAGAATCGGTTAACCATTGCGGGGTCGCACCCCAAAAGGAAGACCACCCGATATAGATCGTAAAGCCCGTGGTCCAAGCCTCGGGCTTACGTTGTGAAAAAAGGGCCTGGCGTTACGGGCTCGCAACGAAACGGAATTGCACACGTGGCACGTATTGCCGGCGTAAACATCCCGACTGCAAAGCGGGTTCCTATCGCCCTCACTTACATCACCGGAATTGGCCCGACCTCGGCGAAGGCCATTTGCGAAGCCGTGAACATCGACGAAACCCGTCGTGTGAACGAACTGTCGGATGCAGAAGTTCTGTCCATCCGTGAACACATCGATGCGAACTACACTGTCGAAGGCGACCTGCGCCGCGAAGTGCAGATGAACAT
>CAYPVG010000437.1:0-4040 GCA_964414085.1 uncultured Boseongicola sp.
TCGCGCTTGCGCTCAAGGTCGTCAAAAAGGGTTCTGATACGGTCGAGCTCTTCTTCCTGGTCTGTTCCATCAAGGAGATTCGCCCGGCCGCGCACGATAAGTCGTTCGTAGCTTTGGCCTTCGTTTTCCCAGAATGCGTGACCGTTTTCGACGAGTTCCCTTGCAAGCGCGTCCAGCTCCTGACGGCGGGTTGAGATTTCTCGCGCTATCACATCGCCCAGCTCGGAAAGAGTATGGCCTTCGACGATAGAATTAAGAAAGTTTGCCGCTTCGCGCATTGAGCTTGGCGTTTGTCCGGGCGGCGGCGCAAACACCCGGTTCTCGACGTGACCGTCTGCAAAGACCAACACAACAAGCGCGCGATCCTGTGCAAGGCTTACAAATTCGATGTGTTTCAGAGGCGCTTCATGCTTCGGGGTAAGAACAAGGCTTGCTCCATGGGTTGCGCCGGAAAGCGCTGATCCAACCCGATCGAGAATAGACGTCACGTCCGCATCGTTGGAACCCAGCGAACCTTCGATCGCGCCGCGGTCTTCGTCGCTAAGGTCTCGTACTTCCAGTAGACCATCAACAAACATTCGGAGACCAAGTTGGGTTGGGATACGGCCTGCAGAGATGTGAGGAGAATCGAGCAGGCCAAGATACTCCAGGTCCTGCATCACATTCCGGATTGTCGCCGCGCTTACCTTCTCAGACATCTCGCGCGTAAGCGTGCGCGAGCCAACCGGCCCGCCGGATTCCAGAAAGCCTTCGACAACCCTGCGAAAGACCTCTCGAGAGCGATCGTTCATCGTGTCCAATAGCTTACTGGCGTCACTCATGGATTTCTTCTCCGAAGAAGGCGTTGCAATTAAAGGCAAGCGACCGGCGGCGTCAATCGGGGTTGATGGTGAAATGCTAGGCGACTATCAACCGCCATCAACTTCAGGAAGGACACCCCATGCGCCCGTCAGGCAGAGAAACCAACGAAATGCGGACTGTTTCGATTGAAACAGGTGTGACGCGGCATGCCGAGGGGTCTTGCATGATCCGCTGCGGAGACACGCATGTTCTGTGCACAGCGTCGATTGATGAGCGCGTGCCTCATTGGATGAAGAATACGGGTCTTGGCTGGGTGACCGCGGAATATGGTATGCTGCCGCGCGCGACGCACAGCCGCATGAACCGCGAAGCCAAACGTGGCCAAAGTGGAAGAACACAAGAGATTCAGCGGCTTATCGGACGGTCGCTTCGCGCATGTATTGATCGCCCCGCCCTGGGTGAGCGACAAATCCTGATTGATTGCGACGTCATTCAAGCCGACGGCGGCACAAGGTGCGCCTCTATTACCGGCGGATGGGTGGCTCTGCGTTTGGCGGTGAACAAACTGTTGGCATCGGGCATGATCTCGTCGGATCCGATTGTAGATCATGTCGCAGCGGTGTCCTGCGGTATCTATGCCGGACAGCCTGTTCTTGATCTGGATTACCCGGAAGACAGCGAGGCTGGCGTTGACGCTAATTTCGTGATGACTGGTCGCGGGAAGTTGATCGAAGTGCAGATGTCAGCCGAAGGTTCGACATTTACGCGTGACGAGATGACGTCGTTGTTGGATTTGGCGGCTGCCGGTTCAGATGTATTGGTTACGGCCCAGAAAGACTCCGTATCCTGATGCGTAAGTTCACCGAGAAAACGCTTTTGGTTGCGACCCATAATTACGGGAAGCTTGAGGAGATTTCTGATCTTCTGAGCGACTACGGCATTTCGGTGGTGGGTGCATCGGAAAAAGGTTTGCCCGAGCCGGAAGAAACCGGGACGACTTTTGTCGAAAACGCACGACTGAAAGCGCATGCAGCAGCACAGGCAACCGGTCTACCCGCCCTGGCGGACGACTCCGGGATCGAAATTGATGCGTTGGGCGGCGCGCCCGGTGTTTACACCGCTGATTGGGCGGAGACACCGAACGGGCGCGATTTTGTGATGGCTATGACACGCTCGCATAATGAGCTTGAGGCCATTTCCGCGCCGCATCCGCGTGTTGCTCGGTTCTGCTGTACGTTTGTTCTTGCCTGGCCGGATGGCCATGACGAAGTGTTCGAGGGCCGCATGGAGGGCCAGGTCGTTTGGCCGATGCGGGGCGATCAGGGTCATGGGTACGATCCCATTTTCCAGCCTAATGGGTACGACGTTACCTTCGGAGAGATGGATCGTTGGGAGAAGAATAAGATCAGCCACAGAGCGGACGCTTTCGCCAAACTGAAGGCCGTGTTCCTTGATGCTTGAGCCGGCGGGCTTTGGTCTATATGTCCACTGGCCGTTTTGTCAGGCAAAGTGCCCGTACTGCGATTTCAACAGTCATGTCGCATCCAAAATCGATCAAAACGCTTGGGTTAGTGCCTATTTGAAGGAGCTGGATCGCCTTGGGGCGGAGACCGAAGGGCGCGTGTTGAACAGCGTTTTTTTTGGGGGCGGCACCCCAAGCTTGATGGCGCCGGGAACCGCCGAGGCGTTGCTGAGCGCGTTGGGAAAGCACTGGCGTCTTGCAAATGATCTTGAAGTTACGCTCGAGGCGAACCCAACTTCTGTCGAGGCTGGGAAGTTTCGCGACTTCCGAAGCGCCGGGGTGAACCGTGTCTCGGTTGGATTACAGGCGTTGAATGATCCAGATTTGAAGGCTCTAGGCCGCCTTCATACCGCCGAGGAGGGTAAGCGCGCGTTTGAAGTGGCGCGAGATACTTTTGATCGCGTGTCGTTTGATTTGATTTATGCGCGACAGAACCAGAGTCTTACTGACTGGGAGGTGGAGCTTTGCGAAGCGCTCACACTCGCTGCCGATCATCTGTCCTTGTACCAGCTTACCATTGAGTCGGGGACTGCTTTCGCGGACCGCTTTGCGCGTGGCGGGCTTAGAGGCTTGCCGAATGAAGATGTTTCCGCCGATATGTTTGAGCTTACGCAGCAGCTAACAGCTGCGGCAGATTTGCCCGCGTATGAGACGTCAAATCACGCGAGGCCTGGTGCGGAATCCCGGCACAATCTTATCTACTGGAACAGTGGCGATTGGGCCGCGATTGGGCCGGGAGCGCATGGCCGCCTCACAATCGATGGCAAGCGCTGGGCAACCGAAGCGCCAAAGGCACCCGGCGCGTGGCTTTCAGCCGTAGCGAAAGGCGAAGGTCAGGAGACTCGCACTATGCTCTCTTCCAAGGAGTACGAGGAAGAGCGCATAATGATGGGCCTGAGACTCAAGAAAGGGCTACACATTGACGGCGATGGATACCGAGAAAAAGTGATTGAAATCAATCGCTTGTCGGAAGATCGGCTTATTGAGTTCGACTCGGAAAGCTTGCGCCTCACCGAACATGGTCGGCCTTTGTTGAATGCTATTTTGCGCGAACTGCTGGCTTAGACTTGCCCAGCCCCAGCTGTCACCGACAGTCGACGACAGAGCTCGTCGAGTTGATCCAAATCTTTGTACCTGATCGTCAAAGAGCCGCTCTCTGCACCAGGCGGATGATGAATTGAGACTTTCATCCCAAGCGCTGCCGCCAAGTCTTTTTCCAGGACGGCCGTGTCAGCGTCCTTAACCGGAGCCTCATTCACATTTGTTGGTGTTGCTGCACCTGCTTTTTTAACAAGCGCTTCGGTCTGGCGCACCGAAAGGCCCTGCTTAATGATCTGGGCAGCAAGAGCCCCGGCGGCTTCGTGCCCGATAAGAGCGCGGGCATGGCCTGCGCTTAGAGCGCCCGTCCGCACATGCTCCATTACCGATTCCGGTAGCGTGAGTAGGCGGAGGAGGTTAGCGATATGCGATCGGCTTTTGCCAAGCGCCTCCGCCAGCTTTTCCTGCGTATGTCCAAAGCGATCCATCAATTGCCTGTACCCTGCCGCTTCTTCGATGGCATTCAGGTCGGCGCGCTGGATGTTTTCGATGATTGCAAGCTCAAGAACCTCTGTGTTGTCCAGTTCCCGCACTATGGCGGGGACTTCGTGAAGCTGGGCGCGCTGTGCAGCGCGCCAGCGTCGCTCGCCAGCGACGATTTCATAACCTTGCGGATCAC
>CAYPVG010000438.1:0-4090 GCA_964414085.1 uncultured Boseongicola sp.
GGGCAGCGATCATGACCAGCCCCACAATCATCACACCACAAAGCAGGCTCACCTTATCGGTCACGGCAAAGACGATCGGGTCATCATGCATACGCCGGCGATGGGTCAGCATGACGATACGGCTGACCCAATAGACCAATACCGCACAAATCCCCCAAAGGGCGGATGGGAATGAATAGAGCATCGCAACTGCATCTGACGTCAGATAGAGCCCGGCCACGAGGACCGAGACATACCCCGATGCCAATGCCATCATGGTGATCAGGGGCAGATCCTCGGGTAAGTACCCGCGTCCTTCAGCCTTCTCATCGCCACGCGCCACCAAATCCACCAGCTCGGCCTGCCGCTTAACGGCCGCCAACGCTAGAAAAAAGAATATCGAGAATCCAAGAAGCCAGACCGACGGCACCGTCATCGTAGCTGCCGCACCTGCCACCACGCGCAACGTATAAAGCCCAGCCAACATACAGATATCGATGACCGTGACGCGCTTCAGCCCAAGCGAATACGCAAGCGTGCAAAGGTAGTAGAACAGCAGGATCCCCAGGAAGAGCGGTCCGACAACAGCCCCGAGTATGATCCCGGCGCCCAGCAGTCCCGGCGCAAGCCAAAGCCCCGTCGACAGCGGCAATGCACCACTTGCAAAGGGGCGCAACCGCTTGCGTGGGTGGGCGCGATCGGCCGAAAGATCTACTAAGTCATTCAAAACATAGACGCTAGAGGCCACGAGTGAGAATGCAGCAAAAGCCAAAAGGGCCGCAAATAGGGCCGAACCCGTAAAGTCATGGGCCAGCATCATCGGAATGAATACCAACAGATTCTTCAGCCATTGGTGGGGGCGCAAAGCTCGAAATGCAGCTTCCATCTCGCGCCCCTCGCCGCCCGCCTCTTCAAGGTGGCGCACATTAGGTGCCTTGATGCGTCCCCGCAGCGTTGCTGGTGCATCGATTGAAATCGCCTCACTGCTATTCTCCCAAACCGTCAGATCAGCGGAGCTATCTCCAATATAGGCAAATCCACCCTGGCCAAACTTCTCAACCAGAAGGTCCGCCTTGGCCGCTCCTTTCAGGTTGGTTTCTCCGTCAGACGCAAGAACTTCGTCGAACAGACCCAAGTGATTAGCAATCGCATCCGCCAAGCGCCGGTCACTTGCCGTGGCCAGCACTACGTGGGCTCCACGGGCTTTGGCTGCGCGAAGTTCTCCCAATACCGTCTCTTTGTAGGGCAGAAGTGCGACATCAATCTCGACACCTGTTGCAAGGCGCTCTTTCAAAGCCGCGCGCCCACCCGATACGAAAGCACCCAGGGCCGAGATCACCAGCATGCGATTCTTACCGAGCGCGGCCCAAAAGCTCTCATGCAGCATATCGCTGGCAATCAGCGTGCCGTCGAGATCGACCGCTAAAACCTCACGTGTCGTCTTCATTGTTCCCACCCCCGGCTTCTGTGCCAAGCCCAGGCATCCGCTAAAATAGTCTCTAAATCTGACGATTTCGGCGTCCAACCGAGGTCATTCGACGCTTTTTCAGACCCGGACACAAGACGCACCGCGTCGCCTGCACGGCGTGGCCCAATCATGATTTGAGGCATGTGCCCGACAACTTCACCGCTTGTCCCGATGACTTCACGCACTGACGCCCCTCGTCCGGTACCAAGGTTATAAGCTCCGCCGTCGTGCCCCTCGAGCAGACGCTTCAATCCGGCGATATGGGCATCCACAAGGTCATTTACATGAATATAGTCTCTAATGCAGGTGCCATCGGGTGTTGGATAGTCACTTCCATTGATCGTCATGTGCGCCATACCGCCTTCCAACGCGATCAAAAGACGCGGGATAATGTGGGTCGGATCCGCGTGACTTTGCCCAATTCCGGCCCCCGGTGAGGCGCCCCCCACATTGAAGTAGCGGAAGATGATCGACTTCAGCCCGTGCGCCGTGGCGAAATCATCTAGCATCATCTCAGTGGCACGTTTCGAGCTGCCGTAGGCATTGATCGGACCAAAAGCGCTCTCTTCGGTAAGGTCATCTTCGGTATTGCCGTCATAGACAGCACACGTCGATGAAAAGACCATATTGAGGCAACCGGCGGTCACCGCAGCTTCTGCCAGCGTCAGAGATCCAATGAAGTTGTTTCGCCAGTATTTCCTCGGTTTAGTGACACTTTCGCCAACTTCGATGGCGGCAGCAAAATGCATCACGGCAACGGGCGCATACTCGGCGAAGACCCGATCGAGCTCCCCGCGATCCGCAAGATCCCCTTCTTCCAGAGGTCCCCACTTCACAGCAGAAGCTCGGCCCTTGGAAAGATTGTCATAGGCCACAGGCACAAAACCGGCTTCTGCCAGCGCCTTGCAGGCGTGGCTACCGATATATCCGGCACCTCCGGTGACGAGAACGTGCATCTTGCTCTTTTGCCTCTGGTGTCGCTCTTCCTGGCGTCAGATGTGTTTTAGCGGCAGTTTGCGGCAGCACAAAGGCAAGAACAGAGGCCGCCAACCGTTTTTTAAGAGTGTGTTACACCATCGAACGGCCGCACCGACGTAATACCGACGTTCTACCGACGTGATACATATGTGCAGAAATTTTAGAGGTTAGCCACATCTCAGGCATAATCATCGTCATTACGCACAGCAGTGTCTTCGCCGAAATAAGCCTCCGCCTGATCCTCGATCAACGCGGAGCTAGTGGTGCTTTAGGTCTCCAGCCGTCCATTGCTTCGAACGGAGCGTTTAGGCTCTGTTTCGCGCCAAAACAGTGTTTTTCTTTGGGACTAGTTGCGAATTTCTTTGGATATCTTGCTCTGCTTGACGGCAAACAGTTATGTGTCATGGGTAACGAGTGGAAAGAGCGCGCGTGTTTGGTAAATCTCAACGAATTCTTGTTATCGCCTCTGGCGGAGGACATTGGGTGCAATTGCTAAGGCTGCGCCCGGCCTTCGAGGGCTTTGATGTTGTCTATGTGTCTCGCGATCCATCCTCAAAGGCGGATGTTCCTGGTGCACGATTTCTGACGATTGGCGATGCATCGCGCAGCCAGAAACTCGCGTTCATTATGGTCGTACTGCAGGCGCTTTGGATTCTCATCCGTGTGCGCCCTTCGGTGATCATTACCACTGGTGCCGCCCCTGGCCTGGTCACTCTGGCCCTTGGAAAGTCTCTATTTCGGGCAAAGACGGTCTGGATCGACAGTATTGCGAATGTTGAAAAACTCTCTGGCTCGGGCGTTCTGGCAGCTCGGTTTGCCGACGTACGGCTAACACAATGGCCCGATCTTGCCGAAGACGGGGTCGAACATTGGGGGTCGGTCCTATGATCTTTGTGACCGTCGGATCTGTCTTCCCCTTTGATCGTTTGATCCGGACCATGGATGACTGGGCTGAGAAAACTGGACGCGGTGGTGACTGTCTCGCGCAGATCGGCAAGGGCAACTACGAACCGTCTCACATGGAGTGGCATCGGACGCTACCCCATGACCGGTTCTCCGCTTCCATGGAGCAAGCCACCGTCGTGGTAGCTCACGCAGGTATGGGCTCGGTCATCACGGCCATGAGCTACGCGTGTCCAATTGTGCTTCTGCCAAGAGAATTTGCCAGCGGAGAGCACACCACGGATCATCAGATGGCGACGGCTCGTTGGCTGGAAGACAAACCGGGCGTTTTCATCGCCTGGAACGAAACCGATCTGCCGGGCATGATCGCCACGGCCGAAGCCTGGACAGGGGACGGTCAGACACTTGACCCCTATGCACCTTCGGTCTTTACCGATCGCATAGCTGCCGAGTTGAAGCTGTGGATCAAAACATGACGGACGCGTCTTCTGTTCCGCCGTTTCTGGCGCGCGTTCGGAAAGGCTCGTTATGCGCCGGCTGCGGTGGCTGTGCCGCAATCAGCACCGGGCTTGAGATGCGGCAGTCTTCGCTAGGCTACATGCGGCCTGAAGTAATCGGCCCAGTCAGCGATGAAGAAAACATCAAGATCACAAATGTTTGCCCAGGCCTTGGACAATTGATTGACGCGGGCGATCGCCTCGATGACGTGGTTTTTGGACCTTATGTCGAGATCCGCGATGGCTGGGCCATGGATCCCGAGCT
>CAYPVG010000439.1:0-4583 GCA_964414085.1 uncultured Boseongicola sp.
CCGGCACGCACACCTTTGCCATGTGCAGCAATATACGTGGAGCCGAAAGGCGTGCTCTCGCCCCAACCCTCCATACCACAGGCGGTTATGACACGCGCAAAAGTGGCATCAAAGTTGTCAAATTTTCGCCCGCCAGATAGAGTGTATGTCCCGCCTGAGTATGGCAGATCCAGTTGATAGACCTCTATTCTGGCAATCTCCATCACACCATCATCACGGGCACACCACGATGTTGCCGGTGTGCTTCTTCTCAATGAATGCAGTCTGCGCGTCGTGTAGTTCCGTCAACGGATACGACGCAGCAAGCATGGGCTTAATCGCCCCAGCCTCAATATACCCGACCAGACGTTGCGTGACCTCTGGCGGGATGATCGTCGAACCCGTGAATGTCAGGTCACGCAAATAGAAGGTCCGCAAATCCATCTCGACCATCGGACCGGCTATCGCGCCGGAGCATGTGTAGCGCCCGCCGCGCTCGAGAACATCGATCAGATTAGGCCAGTATGATCCGCCGACCACATCTGCAACGACCGTCACCTTCTCATCGCCCAATGCAGCACGTAAGTTGTCCGGGGCTCGCCCCAGAATCAAATCAGGTTCAAGAGTCGCCACCTCAGCGTGCTTCGCCTCGGACGCCAATGCGATCACTCGGGCCCCGCGCCGCTTTGCCAATTGCACCAACGCACCGCCTACACCGCCTGACGCTCCTGGCACCAAAACCGTGTCCTTTGCGGTCACCGAGGCACGGATCAGCATCCCTTCGGCGGTTGAATACGAGCAAGAGAACGTCGCCAGCTCCGCGTCCGACAGGTCGGAGTTAACGGCTATGGCATTGACCGCTGGCAGCGCTGTGTACTCAGCAAAACCACCATCGCGCTCGGAACCAAAGTACCCGGTTTTGTCCATGTTTTCAGGGTCATGCGGGTCGCGTAGCCAGTTATCCGAGATAACCCGCTCGCCAATGCGCGCCGCGTCGACGCCATCACCAACGGCGACAATCACGCCGCAAACATCGGCACCTTGGATCCGTGGAAAGGTAATCGGCGCACCACCCCACGTCGGGTCCTCCTCGCCCACTTCGTCAAAGGCATCACCGGTTGTGCGATCAGTAACTGTCTTGGAATACCAGCCCGATCGCGTGTTCACGTCAGTGTTGTTCAAACCGCAAGCCTTGACCCGGACAAGCACCTCTCCCGGTGCAGGATCAGGACGAGGCCAATCTTCGTGCCACACCATTTGGTCGAGGCCACCATGCCCCATGGTGACCATTGCATTCATTGTTTTGGGTATCGTCATTCGGCCGCTTCCATGACTGCGTCTGTTCTCGGCAATCGTGACATCGGATCATATGCGGCCTCTCCCAAAATCCGACCTTCTCTTGGCTGGCCAGCGACAATGACTTCCACGTCCGTGCCCGCGATGTTCACGTGGGGTTTCACATATGCAAAAGCCAGTATCTTCCCGACCGAATGACCATAGGCGACAGATGCAGTTGCTCCGACAACTTCATTGTCAATTAAAACGGCCTCGCCTCCATGCCCGTCTTCGACTCCATCCGGCTCAATTTCCAAGTAGGCGCATAGCCATTTTGACGATCCGGAATCCATCTCCTCGGACGACGCGCGCGTTGCCTCCGCGCCCAGATAGTCCTTATCTAGCCGCATAAAGCGCCCTACGTTCGCTTCAGGCAACGTAACTTCATTCGTCAACTCGCCAGCACCGGGAAACGCCTTCTCCATTCGCATGGAGTTCATTGCAAAAGAACCGTAGTTTTCAATTCCATACGGCTCGCCTGCTGCCCAGAGAGCGTTGTAAACATCCAGACAAGCATCGTTTGGCATATGGAACTCCCAGCCAAGCTCACCAGCATAGGACATGCGGAATGCCCAAACCTTATGGCCCGCCAACGTAATTTCCTGCGCCGAGAGCCAACGGAAACCGGCGTTTGTCAGATCGGCATCTGTACATGCCGCCAAGACATCGCGCGCCCTTGGTCCATTCAGAGATAGCGCCGACCATTTGTCCGATAGAACGTTGATCGCCACATCCTCAAGGGCTCTATTTTGGTTCAGATGATCCAGAAGCCGCTGCTCAAAAAACGCTGCACAAACAAGATAATAGCGATCATCAGCCATACGCACCAAGGTCGTTTCGACCTCGATCCGCCCACGACGGTTCAACATATGCGTCAGTGTGATCGAGCCGGTCTTTTGGGGCATCCGGTTGGCCGTTAAACGATCCAGAAGCGCATATGCATCCGGACCGGACACCTCGATCTTGGTGAACGCCGTGACATCCATGATACCGACGTGTTCCCGAACGGCCTTCACCTCGGCGCCCACCATGTCGTGCACTTCATTTCGCCGGAACGAGTAGTGATCGCGTTGTTCCACTCCGTTACGCGCAAACCAGCGTGGACGCTCGAACCCATACACTTCTTCGTAAACCGCTCCCCGCTCTTTCAGAAGCTCATAAAGCGGCGAGGGCTTTATGGGTCGGCCTTCCAGACGGTTGAAATGCGGAAACGGAATTTCGTGCCGCAGCTTGTAGTCTTCGTGCGCTTTCGTGACTTGCCAGTCTTTCGATGCGTAGGCGCCAAAGCGCCGAGGATCATAATCGCGCATCGAAATGTCCGCCGCGCCATGAACAATCCACTTCGCCAACTCGCGCGTCAGGCCCGGCCCCCAGCCGATGCCTATCTGCGTTCCGCAGCAACACCAGTAATTCTTCACGCCGGGCGCTGGGCCCACCATAGGGTTTCCATCCGGTGGATGGCTGATCGCGCCATGCACTTCTCGCGTAATTCCAAGTTCTGCGAAAATGGGCATTCGGTTCAACGACTCTTCCAGCCAAGGCATGATCCGGTCGTAATCCGCGTCGAACAGCCAGTTCTCGTAATGCCAGGGGCACTCGTCGTGCCAAACCGAATTCACGTTGTCCTTCTCGTAGATACCGATCAGGCCCTTTTTCTGCTCCATCCGGATATAACCCGAGACCTTTTTGTCGTCTCGAATAACAGGCAGCTCAGTCTCAAGCTCCTGAAATTCCGGCACTTCTTCGGTAACGAAGTAATGGTGGGTCATCGACGTCATCGGCAATTGCAGGCCCGACCATTCACCCATCTGACGCGCATAGGTCCCGCCAGCATTCACAACATGTTCGCAAGTGACTGTGCCAAGTTCGGTTTCCACCACCCATTCACCGGTGTCACTCTGGGTGATGTTGGTCGCGCGGCAGTGCCGGAATATCTGCACGCCCTTCTGTCGGGCTCCAGTCGCCATGGCCTGCGTGACGTTGGACGGGTCAACATGGCCATCGTCTGGCGTGTAAAGCGCACCGATTACCCCTTCCAAATTGTAAAACGGATGCTTCGACGCAATGAAATCACGGTCTACCAACTCGATGTTGAAGCCCAGTGCACGGCCGACCGAGAGCGTGTGGCGCAGCCAATCCATTTCGTCTTCGGTATAGGCAAGCCGGAACGACCCGCAGCCATGCCAGGTCACTGGTTGTCCGGTTTCCTTCTCCAGTGCGCCTGAGTACAGCCCGATGTTGTAATCCACCATTCGACCCAGTCCGTAGGACGACGTCGAGTGGGTGATCTGACCCGCTGCGTGCCATGTCGAACCAGATGTCAGCTCGGCCTTTTCCAAGAGGATTGTGTCCGACCCCCACCCTTCGTGAGCCAGGTGATACGCCAACCCGCACCCCATCACGCCCCCGCCTACAATCACAACACGAGCGTGGCTTGGCAGTTCTTTCTTCGACATTTTTTGATTCCCGAAGCGCAACGATTTCGGTGGACACGTTATTTGAACAAATGTACCGTCGTCAATCATGAATGACACGAACGTATCAATTCCGGCTTTGGACCGTTTGGCAGGCGAGCTTGACTCCCTGACACCCGAAGCGCGCAAAGCGGCGCGCTATGTGTTGGAAAACCCAAGAAATATTGGTGTTTCGTCTGTACGCGAGATAGCAGCTGCGGCGAAGGTCAAGCCCAACACTCTGGTACGAATGGCCCGCCAAGTTGGATTCGAAGGCTACGAAGACTTCCGTGAACCGTTCCGTGAGGCTATTCGGACCGGAGGTACAAGCTTCACCGATCGCGCGCGCTGGCTCCAGGATGTGGGCAAACAAGGCGAGCTTGGCGAACTCTATGCCGATCTTGCGCGCGCAGCTCTTCGCAACATCGAAGACACCTTCGCCGCAATCCGAATTGAGGACATGCGCTCTGCCGCCGAAACGATCTGGAATGCCCGCAATGTCTACACGCTCGGCGTCGGTATCAACAACTCAACGGCAACTCATTTCACCTATCTAGCTTCGACGGGAATGGTGCAGTTTTTCAACATTCCAAAGGCAGGCTCGCTGCCAGCCGACGACCTTGCCTGGACTGACGAACAAGATGTCCTCATCGCGATAACCTGCAAGCCCTATCGCACCGAAGTCGTTGAAGCGGTGCGCATTGCACGTGAGCAAGGGATGCGCATCATTGGCATCTCGGACTCGCCCGCGTCCCCAATTGTCATCGAAGCCGACCACGCCTTCATCCTGTCCACTGACACCCGGCAATTCTTTCC
>CAYPVG010000440.1:0-4313 GCA_964414085.1 uncultured Boseongicola sp.
CCCGATCAACTTTGGGAAACGACCTTGGACCCTGAGGCCCGGACCCTCCTGCAGGTCAAAGTCGAGGACCTTGCGGAAGCTGACGATCTCTTCACCAAGTTGATGGGCGACGTGGTAGAGCCGCGCCGGGAGTTCATCCAGAAAAACGCGCTTAGCGTCGAAAACCTCGACTTCTGATCGGTGGGTGGGGCGATGCCCCGCTCGCTAACGCTCTCCCCCCGAGGTACTTGGAATAGGGTGAAAACGAACTTTGCGTAGGAAACTAGCCGAAAAGGGTTAACGCAGCTTCAAAGCTGCGCGCGCTGGTCAATTTCCGTCATCACGGAAATGCGTTTCACCACGGGCGCGAGCCAGCATGATCTGTTTTTGCCGTTCCCGGAACCGAGCTTTGTCTTCGTCGGTCGTTTCGTTGATGCACTGATGGCATGACACGCCTTGCTCAAACTCTGGGCGTGACTTGTCGCCTTCGGAAATTGGCATGCGGCAGGCGTGGCAGAGATCGTAAGTGCCTTGCTCAAGCCCGTGTCCTACCGCGACCCGGCCATCAAAGACAAAGCACTCGCCGTTCCATAAGCTTTGGTCAGCAGGCACCTCCTCGAGGTACTTCAGAATGCCGCCCTTGAGGTGGAAGACCTCATCAACGCCCTGTCCAAGCAAATAGTTGGACGCCTTCTCGCATCGGATACCACCGGTGCAGAACATGGCGACCTTTTTGTTGTCGAAGCGCTGGGCGTTCTTTTCCCACCAGTCTGGGAATTCCCCGAAGGTTTTGGTGAGCGGGTCTTCGGCGCCTTCAAAGGTGCCGATCGCAACCTCATAGTCGTTGCGGGTGTCGATGACGACGACGTCATCTGATGAGATCAGGTCGTTCCAGTCTTCGGCGGCCACGTAAGTGCCGACGCTGGCGCGCGGGTCAACTTCGGGTTGGCCCATCGTGACAATCTCGCGCTTCAGTCGCACTTTCATTCGAGGGAAGGGCATGGCTTCTGCCGTGCTTTCCTTCCATTCGATATCGGCGCATCCGGGCAGGGATTGAATATGGGCGAGGGCCGCGTCGATTCCGGCGCGCGTTCCGGCGATGGTCCCGTTGATGCCTTCCTTTGCGATTAGGAGGGTGCCCTTCACGTCATTTGAGCAACAAACCTTGGCCAGCGGGCCTTGAAGGGCCGCCGGGTCGGGAAAGGGCGTGAACTTATATAGCGCTGCGACGGTGAACATGGGCGCTCGCCTAAGGCAAACACGGTCTAAGCTCAAGGGGAGCAGTTGACGCGGGTCAGAGGTGTTTCTAGGCATTGCACACGTGTATTTCTGGAGTGAGCCTCATGCGACCGACCAATGAAGCGATCCTTGTGATTGATGTGCAAAATGATTTCTGCCCGGGCGGCGCTTTGGCGGTAGCTGGAGGGGACGAGATCGTCGCGCCGATAAATGCATTGGTGCCGGAATTTGCGGTTCGGGTGTTTACTCAGGATTGGCACCCCTCGGATCATTCGAGCTTTGCGTCACAGCACGATGGGCACGATCCTTTCACGCTGATCGACATGCCATACGGTCCACAGGTTTTGTGGCCGGACCATTGTGTGATCGGCAGCGATGGCGCTGGGTTCCATACCACCTTGGATACTCGAGGGGCTGATATGGTGATCCGCAAAGGGTTCCGTCGCGAGATTGATAGCTATTCAGCGTTTTTCGAGAACGATCACAAGACACCTACAGGGCTTGAGGGCTACCTCAAGACAAGGGGCGTGGACACAGTGACGATTGTTGGCCTCGCGACTGATTACTGCGTGAACTACTCGGCTGTTGATGCCGCAAAGCTAGGGTTCAAAGTGACAGTGATCGAGAGCTTATGCCGCGCGATTGACCTTGATGGATCTTTGGCTGCGGCCAAGCAAGGCATGGCCACAGCAGGTGTTAAGCTCGCTTAGTGACCGCCAGCGAGGATGCCAGTGCGAACGGAATAGTCGGTCGCGACCTCGTAGTCAGGGTCGTCGTCACTGTCGACGATGAGCTGTCCAGCCTTGGTAAGCAGGCGGTGGCAGTCTTTACTGAGGTGCCTTAGCTGTAGCTTCTTGCCTGCGGCTTCATATTTCTCGGCAATAGCTTCGATGGCCGTCAGCGCGGATTGGTCAACGACGCGGCTATCGGCGAAGTCAACGATTACAACTGACGGGTCATTTTTGGGTTCAAAGAGTTCCGTGAAGCCTTCGACCGACCCAAAAAAGAGCGGCCCTTGGATTTGATAGACGCGTGCCCCTTCTGGCGTGTCGTAGCGCTTGGCATGAATGCGCGTTGCGTTGTTCCATGCGTAGGTCAGGGCCGAGACAATGACGCCGACAACGACGGCTGTCGCAAGGTCGTACATGACGGTGACCACAGTCACGAGGACGATGACCACTGAATCTGAAAGTGGCACACGGCGCATGATTTTGAAGGAGTTCCAGGCGAAGGTGCCGATGACCACCATGAACATCACACCAACGAGGGCCGCGAGTGGAATTTGTTCGATCAGCGGCGAGGCGACAACGATGAAAAGGAGGAGGAACAGGGCAGCGGAAATACCAGAAAGGCGCGTGCGACCACCCGATTTCACGTTAATCATGGATTGGCCTATCATGGCGCACCCGCCCATACCGCCAAAGAAACCTGTCACGAGGTTCGCTCCGCCTTGAGCGATACATTCTTTGGATGCACCGCCGCGTTCACCGGTGATTTCGCCAACGAGGTTTAGAGTCAGGAGGCTTTCAATCAGGCCAATTGCAGCAAGGATCAAAGCATAAGGAAGGATGATCTCGAAGGTTTCCCAAGTCAGGGGAACCATAGGGATATGGAACGTGGGCAGGCCACCTTCGATCGAAGCAAGGTCGCCGACGCGCGGGACGTCGAGGCCAAAGGCAATCACGATCAACGCAATGACGACGATGCCAGCGAGCGGTGCCGGGACGAGTGTGGTCAGCTTGGGCATGGCCCAAATGATCCCCATGGTGGCGACGACAAGGATCAGCATCAACGTCAATGGCCAACCGGTCATCCATTCACCGCCGCTCATGCCGTGGCCCGAGACCTCGGCTGTGCCGGGCACTTGGAACTGGGTCAGTTGAGCCAGGAAAATAACGATGGCGAGGCCGTTCACGAAACCGAGCATGACAGGGTGTGGAACCAGACGGATGAACTTACCCCATTTCATGATTCCGACTGTGATCTGAATAAGGCCCATGAGGACAACGGTGGCGAAAAGGTACTCAACGCCGTGCGTCGCCACGAGCGAGACCATGACGACTGCAAGGGCACCCGTTGCGCCTGAAATCATGCCGGGACGACCGCCGAAAACAGCAGTGATAAGACCGACGATGAACGCTGCATAAAGGCCGACAAGCGGGTGAACACCTGCCACAAAAGCAAAGGCCACAGCCTCGGGAACAAGGGCCAGCGCAACGGTGAGGCCGGCAAGCAGTTCTGTCGGCATTTGTCCGGTGTTTGTCGCGCGAACACGGTCTTTCAAATCGGAAAAAATCGAGCGGCGGGCCAAAGCGGCCATTTTCATTTTGGTCACAAGATGTCCTGGAGTTTTCGTGTATTAGCGGGCGCATAACACAGTCAGAGCAAATTGCACGGTCTATCTTGGCATACCGGCGTTGCACGTGCTGAAACGCCACGATTTAGGTATTCTTTAGTAGTGACGAGCAACGGTCGGTACTCATCGCATTTGAGCAACGCCCAATTCGGTAACGTGTTGAATTTGTTTGAAATAGCTTTTGAGGTGAAATCGGTATCGCGTCGGTAAAACGTCGGTATTACGTCGGTGTTTCTGGTCGTACCATGGAGGCTCAACGCTAGATGTAGTGCGACGTTGAGCAAGCTTGAGAGGGGGTTAACGCTTCGCGCGAGAGCGTCTATCCAGGAAGTACCTCAGTGCGATCATCGGATGATAGAGAGGTCCTGTGGACCTTGAGGCGCGTGTTTCGTCCTGTCCAAAAGTCCCGAGGTTCCGTCTTCGGCCTCGCCTGATAGGATCTCGCTTTGCATTCTGCGCTTAAAGAAAAACGGCAAGGCGTGACCCCTGCCGTTTACCCTATTGGTCCTTAATTTTAGGTCCAGCCACAGTCGGTTTTGCGCTATTCCATCGCTTCCAGTTCATCAATGAATCCGGAAATCATGCTGAGGCCCTTGTCCCAGAACGCCGGGTCGGAGGCGTCGAGGCCAAAGGGTGCGAGGAGTTCTTTATGGTGTTTGGAGCCACCTGCTTTCAGCATCTCAAAGTACTTGGCCTGGAAGTCGGGTGTGCCGTCCTCGTAGGCTGCGTAAAGCGCGTT
>CAYPVG010000441.1:0-7841 GCA_964414085.1 uncultured Boseongicola sp.
GAGCGAGCGTCTGAACCCTCTCTTCGATGTTCGGCGGGGCCAAGGTTGCCACCCAAGTGCCGTCCGCACCTTGCACCTCAACTGGTTCAAGGTTTGATGCGTTTGCATCGGCCCACTCACCGACCTCAGGGCGCGCGACAGCATCCCAGTACCGTTGGATGTCACCGGGCGAACCGAACCCCATTCGGTCGAGTGCGGCGTTGCAAAGCCAGTCTACCTGCCGAGCGTCGTCTAGGCAGTTCGCTCTCCAATTATCCGGAAAGATCCGCTCAGAAAGGTCATAGTACTTGGTAAAACCCACCCGATGGCACGTTGCCAATTCGCCGGTGTACCACATGTAATCGAGCGCCAGCTTGTGCGGTGGACGCGACCACATTTCCTTTTTGCCTTCGATCTTCGTGTCAAAGGCATGCGTAGACAACGCGCCCTCGGTTCTTATCCGCTCCCTGATCTCGGCGCGACCTTGTTCATTGGGCAGTGACTTCATCCAGCCCGAGCGATCCAGCTCCGCGCGTTTGCGACGAAACTGCCGCTCCCACATAGGCAGAAATTCCATCGGCAACACCGATGCGTCGTGTGTGAAGTGCTCGAAAATGCCACGCTGCTTGGACATAAGCTTGTCCAGCATTGGCTCACGATAGTTCTGATTCCGGCTCCACAAGATATGATGATGGGCGCGCGAAACGACTTGGATCGAATCCAACTGCACAAAGCCCAGCTCCTTAATCATCGAAAGAAGATCAAGCTTGCCAGTTGGCGTCTGCGACAAACCTTGAGCAGAAAGCCAAAGGCCGCGTGCTGTCGTATTATCAATGCGGAGTGGGGACACACGGAACCTGTCGTTGGCGGACTTCCAGACAATCAACGCCAGCACCGCCGCCATGTCCAGTCCGGTTGTTCTGCTACCGAAAACCGCAGGGGGTGTTTTCGTGGTTTCACCCGCCGCGACCTGCCGCTATACGGGCGCCCGGAACAGCGCTTTCTCGGGGGAAGTTCATGGCGAATGTGGTGGTTGTCGGCGCGCAGTGGGGCGACGAAGGCAAAGGTAAAATCGTGGATTGGCTGAGCGAACGCGCAGACGTTATTGCGCGGTTCCAAGGCGGCCACAACGCAGGCCATACACTCGTCATCGACGGAGAAGTCTACAAGTTGCATGCGCTGCCTTCGGGAGTTGTGCGTGGCGGGAAACTCTCAGTCATCGGCAATGGCGTCGTGCTCGATCCTTGGCATCTCGTCAAAGAGATCGAAACGATCCGCGCACAAGGCGTTGAGATAACGCCAGACACATTGATGATTGCCGAGAACACACCGCTCATCCTCCCACTTCACGGAGAGCTCGACCGCGCCCGCGAAAACCAGAACGCCGTCGCCAAGATCGGCACAACCGGTCGCGGCATTGGCCCTGCCTACGAGGATAAAGTCGGTCGCCGGGTCGTCCGCGTGGCGGATCTTGCAGATGAAGCCACGCTGGAGTCCCGCGTGGATCGTCTTCTGGTGCATCACGACGCACTCCGTCGCGGCCTTGGTTTGCCAGCCGTCGACCGCGATGCGCTTGTGGCGTCGCTGAAAGAAATCGCAAAAGAAATCCTCCCCTATGCTGCGCCTGTCTGGAAGGTGCTGAATGAACGCCGCCGCAAAGGTCAGCGTATCCTGTTCGAAGGCGCGCAAGGTGCACTTCTGGACGTCGACTTCGGAACATATCCCTTCGTTACGTCCTCGAACGTCATCTCAGGACAGGCCGCCACGGGAACCGGCATTGGCCCTGGCTCCATCGACTATGTGCTCGGCATCGTCAAAGCCTACACAACGCGCGTAGGCGAGGGGCCATTCCCGACCGAGTTGTTCGACGATGACGGCCAGCGCCTTGGTGAACGTGGGCACGAGTTTGGAACTACAACCGGTCGCAAGCGTCGCTGCGGTTGGTTCGACGCGGTGCTTGTCCGGCAAACCTGCGCCACGTCAGGCGTGAACGGCATTTCACTGACGAAACTCGATGTGCTCGACGGATTTGATGAACTCAAAATCTGCACCGGGTACGAACTGGATGGCGAGGTCCTCGACTACTTGCCAACTGCTGCCGACAAGCAGGCGCGTGCCAAACCGGTCTACGAAACCATGAAAGGGTGGAGCGACAGCACCGCCGGAGCCCGGTCCTGGAACGATCTGCCCGGTGAAGCCGTGAAGTACGTCCGCCGTATTGAGGAACTCATCCAGTGTCCCGTCTCCATGGTTTCAACGTCGCCCGAGCGTGAAGACACCATCCTAGTGACCGACCCATTCGAGGACTGAAGGCAAGGGCAGTCGGTCGCACCCGCTTGACCATTGCCCGCCTCGTCCCATAACTCGACTATGGCTCTTGCATACAAAACCCGTCGGCGACTTTCGCTTTTGATCCTTCTGGTTGGATTGCCTCTTTATGTTGCCGCCTCTCTTTGGATCATTAGCTTGTTCGATCGTCCGCCCTTTTTGCTGGAACTCGCAGTTTATGTGATCCTGGGCATCGTATGGGCATTGCCATTCAAAGCCGTCTTCAAAGGTGTTGGCAAAGCTGACCCCGACGCGCCGCAAGACAGCAGCAGCTGAACGTCCTCGACACACTGTCATAGCCGCATCTATCCTGACGTTGAACACCAAGGGGCCCGCTATGACAAATCCTCGAAAGACACTTGTTATCAAAGATATAACGACCTCTGACGCTATGGGCCAGGAGTGCGAACCCATCACGCGTGTTGCTGTCGTCGCCGTGATTCAAAACCCATTCGCAGGTAAGTTCCAAGGTGACCTGTCTGCGCTTTTCGACATCGGCGGCGCGCTCGGAGAAGCGCTCGCTACCGAAGCGCTGAAACACTTCGAAAATCCTGTAGTTTCTTATGGCAAAGCGGCCATCGTCGGTGTTAACGGCGACATGGAACACGGTGGCGCCGTCATCCACCCAAAACTCGGTGCTCCAATGCGCAAGGCCGTTGGCGGTGGCGATGCGGTTATACCTTCCAACGTCAAAATTGGTGGTCCGGGGACAACAATCGATCTACCGCTTGGTCACAAAGATAATCCGTGGTCGTTCGATCACTTCGACACAATGACGCTGACAGTGCCGGATGGCCCACTCCCGGATGAAATCATGATGTTCGTGGCCTACTCGGATGGCGGCCGTCCCATCCCGCGATGCGGCAAGGGTCCCGTCAATGCGACTTAAGCGGATAGGTGTTTGATCAGCCGATCAAGGAAGGCTTCGCCTGCCTGAAACTGCGCAACTGTGCAATACTCATTGGGCTGATGGGCCATAGCAATATCGCCAGGGCCGCAAATGACAGAAGAATACCCAGCCAATTGAAAATGCCCTGCTTCGGTGCCATAGCTCACGACGTGGCTAGCATTATCCCCGGTTAATTGGCGCGCGAGCTGTTCGGCTGCACCATCCGTTTCAGGCTGCAGGGCAGGGAGGCCAAAGTAGGGATCAAGATCTATCCGAGCATCCGGATGAACGGCCTGCATCCCGGCCTCGATCCGTCGAACCTCAACGACAAATCGCGTCTCCCAATCTTCACGGACCTCAGATGGCACAAACCGGAAATCCACACCAAAGTGGCAATCTTTAGCGGTAATGTTGTGCGCGGTTCCGCCGGTAATTTCGCCGACGTGAACTGTGGTCCAAGGCGGGACAAACATCTCGTCCAGCGCATGCGGGGGCCTGGCGGCATTCTCGGCGTTCATACGGTTGCACCATTCGATGATCTTAGCACCTTTCATGATCGCGTTGACGCCCTGATGCATGATTGACGAATGCACCTCGAACCCGCGCACATGAACATGAAACCCGCTGCCACCCTTATGCCCCGTGACAACTTTCATCATCGAAGGTTCGCCGATGATTGCGAGCGAAGCTTTGGGCAGATGCTTTTGCATCGCCTCGATCAATGGCGGCGCGCCTTCGCAGCCAATTTCTTCATCATAGCTCAACGCAATTTGAAGTGGCTTTTTCAAAGGGGCGTCTTTGGCTTTGACCAAAGCAGCCAAGGCAAGCGCGTCGAACCCCTTCATGTCGCAGGTTCCGCGCCCGAAATACTTTCCGTCCTTTTCAGTAACAGTCCAAGGATCAGTGTCCCACGCCTGACCATCTACGGGCACAACATCGGTATGCCCCGACAACACAACACCACCTGGAATTTCAGGGCCGACACTGGCAAAAATCGCCGCTTTCTGACCGTCCTCGTTCAGCATTCGATGGGAGACAATGCCATGGGACTCCAGAAACTCCTGTACCCAGTCCGCCAAATCTAAATTGCTGTCCCGGCTGACCGTTGGAAAAGCCACAAGCTTTGCCATGATATCGCGCGCGGAAAGGCTCATGTCTGGTCCTCAAAGATTATCTAAAGTTGTTAGCATCCGAAGTATGGTTCTGGCGGGGCGAGGTCAAACGTTTGCCAGTTTCATCGGCACAACTGGTCAGTCGATCCTGTCCCGCATGCGCCGCACAACAGTGAAGACGCTTAAAAGCACGATCGGCGTAAGAATGGCCAAAGTCATGCCTTTGGACAGGCCAATGCCATCGGCGAAGGGATATAAAAGATATCCAAGCAAGTTGACTGCATAGTAGCTGATCGCCGCAACCGAAAACCCTTCCACAGTTCTCTGAAGCCTCAACTGCGCATCCGCACGACGGTCCATACTTTCGAGGAGCTTCTGGTTCTGGGCGGAACGCTCCACATCGACACGCGTTCTCAACAGATCGCCAGCGCGCATAGCCCGATCCGCCAGAGTTTTCAGGCGCTCTTCGGTTGATTTCACGGTGCGCATCGCCGGATCAAACCGACGCATCATGAACTCTGCAAACGTCTGCCGCCCGTCAAAGCGCTCTTCACGCAGGATATGCGTGCGCTGGTTGACGAGGGCCTCGTACGCACCTGTGGCACCAAATCTGAAGGAAGACTGCGCCAAGATCGTCTCCAGCTCGGACGACACCTCGAGCAACGCCTCCAGCGTTTTTGCGGGGTCAGTCATCGTGCCTGTGGTGTCCGACATCAGTGAGTTCAAGCGCACATCGATATTGCCGATTTGCGGGCCGAGTTCGCGCACCCGAGTGAGTCCCAGCATCGACATCGTCTTGTAGGTTTCAATCTCGCAAACCCGCTGAACAATCCGTCCAACGCGACGGGCTCCGGTTTCACTGGTCGTAAAAACAGCGAATCGCATGTGACCCGCGGCATCAAGCCGGAAGTCGCCCGCGATCACCGCGCTTTCGTCCAGAACAGAGCTTACCGCGAGGCTCTCACTCACGAACCATTCGTCGACTTTCTGTGCGATCACTGACACGTCTGCTTCTTGCTCTACGCGGATCTGCGCGGACGTCGTGATGACGCCTGGTGCTTCAGCCAACCAATCGGCGGGAAACGCCTCAAAGTCGCGCGTGTCGAATGCAGACTTGCCAAGACCGTCTTCAAAAAGGGTGTAAGTGACGAATTCAGTGTGACTTTCCCATTTGAGACGGTACTTTCCGATCTCGCCGAAATAATGCGTCGCACCCGGTTGGGGATGCGTTGCACCGTAGCGATCAAGCAGCGCAATGAGGTGCGCGCGGTCTGCTTCGCGATCTCGCCCAACCGCATTCACAGCTGGCTTTATGGCGAGGTACACAGCCCGACATGGAGCTTCCAAAACCGGGAACGGGCGCGCGTGCAGCTCGTTAATCAGTTGGTAGCGCAAAGGATGGTCTTGCAGGTGTGCCATTGAACTCGAATCTCCTAGCGCTTGATGTAGGCCCAAAACATCAAACGTGAAACAAAAAAATCCAAATAATTCTGACACTTAAATGTCTACAATCGCATACACTCCAAGGCCGTGAAAAAAACATTGACTTTTTCACTGGTTAATCGTGAAAATTGAGCAGGTTTTTTCACGGGTTCGTGCGATGGCAATGACGGATATGCCAGACAGTCTCGGTCGAGATATTCGCGCCTTGCGCAAGTCTCGGCGGCTTACGCTGTCCGATCTTGCCAACCAACTTGGCCGCTCCGTCGGATGGATGAGCCAGGTCGAGCGCGACCTGTCCGAGCCATCCATGGACGAGATCCACGATCTGGCACGGGTTTTCGATGTGCCGGTGTCTACGCTTTTTGGACCAGTCCCCGAGCGCGCCATCGAAGAAGGCCGGATCGTTCGCGCGGATGCACGCCGTCCGGTGGGGCACAAGGTGCAAGGGCTGACTGAGCAACTCCTATCGCCCGATCTCACGGATGATTTCGAAGTCGTCCACTCGACATTCGCGCCGTTTGCGCGACGCGACGATCCCGTCGTTCGACCCACGCAAGAAGTCGGATACATCGTATCAGGCGCACTCAATCTGACGATTGACGGTCAAGAACACAAACTCCTACCCGGTGACAGCTTCCGCATTCGCGGAGAGCCTTTTTGCTGGGCAAATCCAAACAAAACACCGTGTGTCGCAATCTGGGTGATTGCACCGCCGGTTTACTAACAGGGAGGACGCTATGTCCGATTTTCCAACGACGGCCCGCGTGGTCATTATCGGCGGCGGTGTCGTAGGCACCTCGACGCTCTATCACCTCGCTAAGGCCGGTTGGACCGACTGCGTACTTCTGGAGAAGAACGAACTGACTGCCGGCTCCACATGGCACGCCGCAGGCAACGTCCCGAACTTTGCAGGCTCCTGGGCTGTCATGAACATGCAGCGTTACTCGGCTGCAATGTATCGCACTCTTGGCGAAGACGTAGATTACCCGATGAACTACCACGTCACCGGATCAATCCGTCTCGCGCACTCAAAGGAGCGGATGCAGGAATTTGAACGCGTTGCGGGGATGGGCCGCTATCAAGGCCTTCAGATGGACATCTGCACGCCGCGAGAGCTTCAGGACATGCACCCGTTCATGGAAACACACGACATTCTGGGCGGCATGTGGGACCCGCTTGACGGTGACATTGACCCGGCTCAGCTGACGCAGGCGCTCGCGAAAGGGGCGCGCGAGGCCGGTGGCCGCATCGAGCGTTTCTGCCCGGTCGCAGGCATCGATCGCGACGGTGACGAATGGATTGTGAAAACTGAAAAAGGCGACATCCGGTGTGAATATGTCGTCAACTGCGCGGGCTACTACGCGCAACGCGTAGGCGAGATGTTCAAACCTTTCGGTGGTCGCACCGTGCCGATGGTGGTTATGTCCCACCAGTACTTCCTCACCGGTCAAATCCCAGAATTGGAGGCTTGGACCAAAGAGAAAGGTCACAAGGTACCGCTCCTACGCGACGTGGACATTTCCTATTACCTGCGCCAGGACAAATACGGCCTGAACCTCGGGCCATACGAGCGGAACTGCAAAGCGCACTGGGTCACACCTGAGGATCCCATGCCTGAGGATTTCTCCTTCCAGCTCTATCCCGACGACCTTGACCGCCTCGAGTTCTACATCGAAGACGCCATGGCGCGCCTGCCATTGCTTGGAACGGGTGGCATCGAACGCAACATCAACGGCCCCATCCCATACGCGCCAGACGGTCTGCCGATGATCGGGCCGATGCCCGGCGTCAAAAACGCCTTCGAAGGTCACTCCTTCACCTTCGGCATCGCGCAAGGCGGCGGTGCTGGCAAATGTCTGTCCGAATGGATCATGCACGGTGAAACCGAACTCGACATGTGGGCGGTCGATCCGCGGCGTTACACCGATTATGCCGACCACGACTACACCCTCGCCAAAGCGCTCGAAACCTACGGCCACGAATACGCGATGCACTTCCCGCATCACGAATGGCCCGCTGGCCGCGACAAGAAGCTCTCCACGCTCGACAGTAAACTCCGCGAACTCGGGGGCCAGATGGGCGCCTACAAC
>CAYPVG010000442.1:0-2628 GCA_964414085.1 uncultured Boseongicola sp.
CGTTGTTCCGAATAAGGCCGCTCAAGTTCAAGCTTGGGGTCATCCAACTTGGCGTAAACGTTGAACCCCAGGCAAAACCACGCATCAGCCCTGTAGGACCCAAAGCAAGACGCGAGATCAGCATGTAGATTCGGATCGACAAACACGAACTCATCGACATCAACGCGCATCACCACATCAACGTAGGTTTCAAGAAAGCTCGCTAAGCTATCGAGCGCAGTGTGCCGGTTGTAGTCAAAACGATCTAGACCAGTGCGAGGTATCCCGATCACATTACTTCGCGACGCGATTTCCCGGTGAACCGGATCATCGCCGTGCGAGATGATGTAGAGGTTTTCTTCACCTACGAGATCACCGTAATGCGCACACCAACGCTTCAGAGTGCCATAGCCTTGGTAAACCATTGTAACTGCGGCAATGCGCATCGTGCGTTCGCTTCCTGATCCTTCTGGCTGAACATTGCGCGCAGTTTGCAGTTTCTCAAGCAGCTTTCTTCGCCAAAAACCGGCGTCCACAACATCTTGGGGCCGAAGGGTGTCTTTTCCAAGCAATCACTTGGAATCCAAGCCTTACAAAACCGTAAATGCACCGAACGCCCGCACCGACGTAATACCGACGTCTTACCGACGTGACACCGATTTGGCCGGAACTTAGTGCAAAGCGAACTCACCGGTCACGTTTTGCCACTCACCCGAAACGAGCTTTTTGCGGTGAACGAACCTCACGGAATGCAACGGGCCGTCCAATTCGTCCTGCCAAAACTCTATGAATTTGAATAGCTTAGGGTGATCCGGCGCAAGATCGTACTCTTGCCAAATGAAGGTGTTCAGGACGTTTTGGAAATCGGGCATTCTGTAGAAAAGCTCCGCTGTGGTCAGCCCATATCCCTTCAACATCAATTCGGTCTCTGATGTACTCATCAACACTCCTGCTCTGCTCTATTTTGGAAATTGAGCCACAAACGGGATTAGTTTTCAATTAAAACAATGTGTTATCAGTCAATTCAGGCGGCTGCTAACCGTCCATTGAATGTGCCATTGCACCTAGGTCTTGGGGTCTGTTACACTGCGGGCAACCAAATATAGCGGCACAGCGCCTAAAGAGAGAGCACCGTGACAGACACGCCGGAACCTCCTGAAAATACAGAAGAAAATCGCCCTGAGGCCCCTCGGCCGACAGGCCCTACGATCTCCATCGCCGACGAAATGCGTACGTCCTACCTCGACTACGCCATGTCCGTCATCGTCTCCCGCGCCATCCCCGACCTCCGCGACGGCCTGAAGCCCGTACACCGCAGGATTCTTTACGCGATGCACGAGACGGGAAACTCACACGACAAAGCCTATAGAAAGTCTGCGCGACCGGTTGGCGATACGATGGGGAAATACCACCCGCACGGTGACGGGGCGATTTACGATGCCCTTGTTCGTATGGCCCAACCGTTTTCGATGTCGCTTCCCCTGCTAGATGGTCAGGGCAACTTCGGTTCCATGGACGGCGATAACCCCGCCGCAATGCGATACACAGAAGTTCGAATGGACCAACCTGCTGGGTTCCTTCTTGCCGACATCGAAAAAGAAACCGTTGATTTTCAGGACAACTACGACGGCAAAGACCAGGAACCAGCTGTCCTCCCTGCCCGCTTCCCGAATATGTTGGTCAACGGTGCCGGTGGTATTGCGGTGGGTATGGCGACCAATATCCCGCCTCACAATCTTGGAGAGGTCATTGACGGAACTCTAGCTTTGATCGAGGATCCAGACCTCTCGATTGAAGCACTGATGGAGTATATCCCCGCCCCCGATTTCCCGACAGGTGGCGTGATCCTTGGACGGTCTGGCGCAAGAAAAGCATACCTTGAAGGACGAGGCAGTGTAATTGTTCGCGCCAAAACACGCGTCGAAGAAATCCGCAAAGACAGGTATGCCATCGTCCTTGATGAGATCCCCTACCAGGTGAACAAAGCGTCGATGATCGAGAAAATCGCGGATCTCGTCCGCGAGAAGCGATTGGAAGGCATCAGCGGCATTCAAGACGAAAGCGATCGTGTCGGTGTACGCGTTGTCATCGAGCTAAAACGCGACGCCACCCCAGACGTTGTGATCAACCAGCTTTACCGATTCAGCCAGATGCAGACGTCCTTTGGGTGCAACATGCTTGCGTTGAATGGTGGACGCCCGGAAACGCTCACGCTGCGTGATTTTCTGACAAATTTTGTCTCCTTCCGCGAGGAAGTTGTCGCGCGTCGCACCGCCTTCGACCTGAAAAAAGCACGTGAGCGCAGCCACATCCTGTGTGGCCTCGCTGTTGCTGTATCGAACGTGGACGAGGTCGTCGCCACCATTCGTTCAAGTGCAGACGCACCGGAGGCCAGAAAACGTCTCATGGAGCGTCGTTGGCCAGCGGCGGATATTGCTGACTACATCCGCCTGATCGACGATCCGGGCCATACAATGAATGAAGATGGCACATACAACCTGTCTGAAACACAGGCACGAGCCATTCTGGATCTGCGCCTTCAGCGCCTGACACAAATTGGCGTGAAAGAGGTTACCGACGAGCTGGAAGAACTCGCCGCAAAAATCAAAGACTATCTCGACATTCTGGGCTCGCGCGAGCGGATCATGT
>CAYPVG010000443.1:0-2857 GCA_964414085.1 uncultured Boseongicola sp.
GTGTCCATCGGGCTCAACATCGTTCTGCCGCATGAGCAGGCCCCGAACCCCTATGTGACGCCCGACCTTGCATTCAACTTCCATTACTTCGCGATCCGCAAGATGCATTTCCTCATGCGTGCCTCGGCGATTGCTGTGTTCCCCGGTGGGTTTGGCACGCTCGACGAATTGTTCGAAACACTGACCCTCATTCAAACCGGTCGCATGGAACGCGTGCCATTCCTGCTCTTCGGTCGCGCGTTCTGGGAGAAGATCATCAATTGGGACGCACTGTCCGACGCGGGCACGATCTCGGCCGATGACATCGACCTTTTCCGCTTTGTTGATACCGCTGAGGAAGCGATTGATTGCCTCGACAACTGGCACCTTCCCACCACCAAGCGCGACGGCATACCCGGGCGGTAGGCTTGCGCGAAAGCTGCGATTCCGTATCCTTAGTCACGTGAAAAGGTAAGGGAACGAAACATGGGCTTAATCGGATTTCTGATTGTCGGCGTGATCGCAGGTTGGCTGGCAGGCAAGTTCATGAACAAGGACAGGGGCTTCTTGATCAATCTTCTGGTTGGCGTCGTCGGCGCCTATGTCGGTGGGTTTCTGGGCGGCATTATTGGCCTGACCGCAACGGGCTTCGTCGGCTCGATCATAATGGCAACGATCGGCGCTGTTGTGCTGCTTTGGGTCGTCGGGAAACTGACCTAGCGACGCGACCCAACCAGTCGACGCCAGAACAACACCAGCGAAAACCGCTTTTTCTCGGCCCGCACCAATTCAAGCGCCTGGCGATCCATCTCGTAGTTATCGATAATCCGCTCAGCGCATCCGCAGCCTTCTCCGCTGGCGACATAGCGACAGTAGAACTTCTCGAAATCAGCTGGCTTTTTGACCCGTCTCATGGGCTCAGCTTACTGCGGCAAAAGCCCGGTGGATAGCCCAACCTCAGCCGCGATCTCTTTGCGCGACTTCCGCGTCCGCTCGGTCGCGGATTTGAGCTGTCCACAGGCGGCCATGATGTCTTCACCACGCGGCGTGCGGATCGGAGATGCGTATCCCGCCTTGTAAATGATATCGGCGAACTTCTTGATCCGTGACCAATCAGAGCGCTTGTAAGGGGCACCGGGCCATTCGTTAAACGGGATCAGGTTGATCTTTGCGGGGATGCCTTCGATCAGTTTGATCAGACGCCGCGCGTCCTCGTCGCTGTCGTTCACGTCCTTCAGCATCACGTACTCAAAGGTAATCCGCTCGGAATTGGACGCTTTGGGATAGGCTTTCAGCGCCTCCAGAAGCTCTTCAATCGGCCAGCGTTTGTTAATTGGCACAAGCGCATTGCGCACGTCATCGGTCGTTGCGTGGAAGCTGATCGCCAGCATGCAGCCAATTTCTTCCGCCGTGCGTGCAATCTCGGGCACAACCCCGCTGGTTGAGAGCGTGATCCGCCGCCGCGACAGGCTGATACCCTCGCCATCCATGGCGATCTTCATCGCATCTCGAACATTCTCAAAGTTATAAAGCGGCTCGCCCATCCCCATCAGCACGATGTTCGACAACAGACGCGGACCACTTTCCCCGGTCCCCTGCCCGGGTTCAGGCCACTCGCCCAAATCGTCGCGCGCCACCATGATCTGTCCGACAATCTCACCGGACGTCAGGTTGCGGACAAGCTTCTGCGTGCCTGTGTGACAGAAGGAACAGGTCAGCGTGCATCCGACTTGGCTTGAAATACAGAGCGTGCCGCGATCGGTTTCAGGGATGTAGACGACCTCAACTTCATGGCCGCCTGCGATCCGAACAAGGTACTTGCGCGTGCCATCTTCAGAGACGTTCTTGGCCACCACCTCTGGAACCGCGACCACAAAGTTGTCGGCAAGTTTGGCGCGATAAACCTTGGCCAGATTGGTCATCTCCGAGAAATCCCGCACGCCCCAATGATAGATCCATTGCCAGATTTGATTGACCCGCATCTTGGCCTGCTTTTCCGGCGTGCCAATCGCGATAAGCGCTTCTTTCAGTTGAGGACGAGTCATCCCCACAAGGTTCTGCGGCCCCTCCGGAACTTTCCGAGGGATCGTCAAAACATCCTGGGTTATTGGCGCACCAGCAGCCATCGCGCTCATCCTTTGTCAGACACAAACCGCGCATATAAGGCAGGCAGGCGGGATTCCCAAGCAAAACCTGTTGTTTCTTCTTGGATCAAATATCCCCGGCGGAGCCAACGCGATGCGGCGAAGCCGGAGCGCAATAAAGGACTTAAGACGCGCAGCGTCTTTCCGCGTCCTCGATCATGGCTGTCGCGCCGAGGAGCGAGAACGTATCCTTGGTCTGCGTTCCACGAGACGAGCGAGCCGTCAAAACAGCATTTGCACCGCGTTTCATGGCCGTGACGATTTTCGCATCATCTGCCGGGGTTGCCGGCCAGGCGTATTCACCTTCTGTGAAAAGCTCGTATGTCGTGCCAGCCACGTCCATCGTGACTGTTGACCCTTCCGCAAACGGATACCCGCCTGTAAAGCTCACTTCGCCTGAGATGCTCTGCTCAGGACGGTATGTCACGAACAGCAAGATGTCGCCCCGACGGACGGACACAACGCGCCCATCGCGCGTATTCACGGTTTCCTTTGGCGCTGTTACGGCCCAGCATTCCTTGGGTTCGTCACCTTCGAAAACGGCCCAATCGGTGTCTGCTGCTACGCGGTTGGTGATCTCCGGCGCCGCCGCACCTGACGCAGCAACTGCGGAAATACTTGCAAGTAGGAATGCCTTGAACGGTGATGTCATCGTCGTTGCCTTTTGCCTGCGAGCCCGCCTCTCGCCCATCTTTGCCGGGGCGTATAGCGGGACTTTAATGCCCCTTACCAAT
>CAYPVG010000444.1:0-4988 GCA_964414085.1 uncultured Boseongicola sp.
AAAGACATCGATACGTTACGCACCTGGCTTGTCGAGGCGATGTCAGCGCTGAATGAAAGGGAGCGCTTCATCGTGCGCGAGCGCAAGTTGCGCGATGAACCGCGCACTCTTGAAAGCTTGGGTAACGAACTTGGTTTGTCGAAGGAGCGCGTACGCCAGCTCGAAGCAGCAGCCTTTGTTAAGATGCGCAAGAACCTCGAATCCCAGTCCAAAGAAGTTTTTGAATTCTTTGTTTAATATTTGACACCTCCCCGTGTGTCTGGCCGGCGATTGCCGGCCATTTTTTTGCTTTGTTCCCCATGACTTGCCCCCGGACGGTATGACCCGTAACACTGTGATGTCGGAACGCGGAGCACCACATGCTGCATGGAAAACGAGTCCTTCTCATAATTGGCGGCGGCATCGCTGCTTACAAATCGCTTGAACTCATCCGCTTGATTAAGAAAGGCGGAGGGTCTGTGACCCCTGTCTTGACCCGCTCTGCAGCCGAGTTTGTGACACCCCTGTCGGCGTCCGCATTGGCCGGAGACAAGGTCTACACTGACCTATTTGACCTGACTGACGAAGCCGAGATGGGGCATATCGAGCTAAGCCGCTCGTCCGATCTCGTTGTCGTTGCGCCGGCGACTGCCGATCTCATGGCAAAGATGGCGGGAGGTCACGCGAATGACCTTGCCTCAACACTCCTTTTAGCGACAGACACGCCTGTTTTGGTTGCGCCTGCTATGAACGTGCGCATGTGGTTGCACCCTTCGAACCAGCGAAACATCGCGACGCTTGAAGCGGATGGGGTTAAGCGCGTTGGACCAGACGAAGGCGATATGGCTTGCGGCGAATTTGGCCCTGGGCGCATGTCCGAACCAGAAGCAATTTATGCAGCCGTCGAAAACCTGATCGCAGACGGTCCGCTGAAGGGTCGCCACGTTCTTGTGACGTCCGGTCCGACGCATGAGCCAATCGACCCGGTTCGGTATCTGGCCAACCGGTCATCCGGCCAGCAAGGTTCCAGCATTGCCGCATCACTTGCGTCGCTGGGGGCTCGCGTCACTTTTGTGACCGGGCCTGCGACAACACCGCCTCCGCTTGGTGTTGTTGTGGTGCGCGTCGAAACAGCACAAGAGATGCTGAGCGCAGTTGAAGCGGCGTTACCAGCCGACGCGGCTGTCTTTGCCGCCGCGGTAGCCGACTGGCGCATGGCCGAACCGGCTGATCAAAAGATGAAAAAGGCCAAGGGAGCCAGTGCTCCCGCTCTAGCTCTAACTGAGAACCCAGACATCCTTGCGACTGTATCGCAGATGACCGAAGGTCGACCCGGGCTAATTGTGGGCTTTGCTGCTGAGACCAACGACGTCATTGACAACGCAACTGCCAAGCGAGAGCGGAAAGGATGTGACTGGATCGTCGCAAACGATGTTTCGCCCGAAACTGGCATCATGGGGGGTGCCGAAAACGCGGTGACAGTGATTGATGCGAACGGAGCTGATGAGTGGCCGCGCATGTCGAAAGAGGACGTGGCCAAACGCCTCGCTGATCGTATAGCGGCGGCGCTGACCTGACATGATCCCAAGTGTTGTTTTCAAACGGTTGGAGGGCCATGATCCGACGGTTCCGCTCCCGCTATATGAAACCGACGGCGCTGCGGGGGCGGACATCCGTGCGAACTTTCGTTCAGATCATGCTGAAGGGCGAACATTGTCGCCAGGCGAACGCGCACTTGTACCGACGGGTCTTGCCGTTGCAATTCCTCAAGGCTTTGAAATGCAAATCCGACCACGGTCCGGACTTGCGCTCAAACAGGGGATTTCCCTCGTCAATAGCCCTGGAACAATCGACTCTGACTATCGAGGCCCGCTGGGCATAATTCTCATAAATCATGGTCAAGACGCCGTGCACATTTCCCATGGAGATCGTATCGCGCAAATCGTGATTGTACCCATCTCACAAGCGCGATTTTCAGTTGTAGACGAGCTTGACGAAACCGAACGCGGCCATGGCGGCTTTGGCTCAACAGGAACCAATTGATGGTTCTGGTCCTGGCGATAGCTGTTTTCATCTGGGGCTTGGGTCATCTCCTCGGCTTTCCCCGGAACGCGCGCGGATTGATGATAGCGCTTTTGTACGTGGCGGTTTTGGCAGTGCACGTCGTTTTCCCGGAAGGTCATGCACTGCGCGGCGCACTTGGTGGTTCGCTCGGCGAATGGGTTTCTATAGGGTTCCTTGGCGGCGTCGTTTGGATTTATACCGTTGGCTTGAAGCGCTTGCGGAAACGCGTGCGCCCAGAAAATCAACCGAAACAAGAAGACGCTCCGACAAGCTCGGAACTTGAAAGAAACGCGCGCCATATCGTGTTGCGCGAGTTGGGCGGGCCTGGGCAAAAACGATTGAAATCGGCCCGAGTTCTGGTTGTCGGGGCGGGTGGGATTGGTTCCCCGGCTCTCCAATACCTTGCCGCTTCAGGAGTGGGCACCATCGGGGTAATCGACGATGACGTCGTTGAGAACTCTAACCTGCAACGTCAGGTTATTCACACGGATGAGCGTATCGGCATGCCCAAGGTCTTCTCGGCAGAGCAAGCGATGCGTGCCCAAAACCCCTTTGTGATGGTTCGCCCGTATCACCGACGGCTGACGTCGGACATCGCGCGTGAGTTGTTCGAAGACTACGATCTCGTGATTGATGGAACCGATAATTCGGATACGCGCTATCTTGTGAACCAAACCGCGGTAGAGGCTGGCATCCCTTTAGTTTCGGCGGCTCTGTCGCAGTGGGAAGGACAAGTGAGTGTCTTTGATCCCTCCCGCGGCGCACCCTGCTATGCCTGTGTATTTCCGACCCCGCCTGCAGACGGACTTGCTCCATCCTGCGCAGAAGGCGGTGTATATTCGCCGCTTGCGGGTGTGGTTGGAACAATGACCGCTGCGGAAGCCATAAAGGTCCTATCGGGTGCTGGAGAAGCGCTGATTGGCCGGATGATGATCTATGACGCCCTGTACAGCGAAGTGCGAACGGTCAGCATTGATCGGCGCGACGACTGCTCTGTCTGCGGTCGGGTGAAGGCGACCACTGGCGGATCTTAATTGCGCGCCATATCTACGAAGAGACGCTGCAGACTAAGAGAGTAATTGAATGACTAACCCTTTGCTGTCCGACTGGAACACGCCGTTTGAATTACCCCCCTTTGCGGACATTGAAGACACGCATTTCGAACCGGCACTAGAGGCGACTTTGACCGAGGCCCGCGCAGCAATCGAGTCGATAGCCACCAATGAAGAGCCCCCAAGCTTCGAGAATACGATCGAGGCTCTAGAATTGGCAGATGAGAGGTTAGGGCGCGTTCTATCTGTCTTTTACAACCTGGCTGGCACCGATGCGAACCCCGAACGAGAGGCGTTGCAGAGATCCTTCTCTCCTTTAATTTCAGCGTATTCGTCTGAAATCACGCAGAATACGGCGCTGTTTTCTCGCATTGAGACACTCTGGAACATGCGCGACACTCTTGATCTCTCTGAAGAGCAAAGCCGTGTCCTTATGCTGACACATCGTAGCTTTGTACGTGCCGGTGCGCAGCTGCAAGGCGACGAGGCCGCTAGGCTGGCCGAGGTCAAGTCGCGGCTCTCTGCTTTGGGCACGGAGTTCTCACAGAACATCGTTGCCGAGGAACGAAGCTGGATGATGGAGCTCAGTTCCGACGACTTGCAAGCGCTTCCGCAGTTCCTTGTCGATGCAGCGAAAGAAGCGGGTGAGGAAAAAGAAAAATCTGGCCCGGTCATCACTCTTTCCAGATCGTTGATCGTGCCGTTCTTGCAATTCTCACCCAACCGAGACTTGCGGGAGAAAGCGTGGCTTGCGTGGACGTCACGGTGCGCTAACGGCGGTAAAACCGACAACCGTGCAAATGTTGCCGAGATTCTCTCGCTGCGTGCCGCACGCGCAAAGCTCTTGGGTTATGCCGACTTTGCGTCGTTCAAGTTGGAAACTGAGATGGCCAAAACGCCGGATGCCGCGAACGGATTGCTAATGGAAGTTTGGGAGCCGGCAAAGAAGGCGGCCAAGGCGGATGTTCGGGTCCTCGAAAGCATGCTGCATGCCGATGGCATAGATGATGATCTGCGCCCTTGGGACTGGCGGTATTACAGCGAGAAGCGGCGTGTCGCCGAACATGACTTGGACGAAGGGGAACTCAAGCCATACTTGCAACTTGATCGGATGATCGAAGCGGCCTTCACATGCGCCAATCGGTTGTTCGGGATCGAAGCCAGACCGCTTGAAGGCGTTGCCCTCAATCACCCCGATGCTCGCGCATGGGAAATCACTCGGGACGGCGAGCATCTTGCCGTTTTCGTCGGCGACTACTTCGCGCGCGGCTCTAAACGCTCTGGCGCTTGGTGTTCTGCGCTCCGCTCACAAAGTAAGCTACGCAAGACAACTGCGCCGATCGTGATCAATGTCTGCAATTTTGCCAAGCCACCAAAAGGACGTCCCGCGCTTCTAAGCTACGATGATGCGCGCACGTTGTTCCACGAGTTTGGACACGCACTTCACCAGATGCTGAGCGACGTCCACTACGAATCAATCTCAGGTACAAGCGTGGCCCGCGATTTCGTTGAGCTGCCAAGCCAACTTTACGAGCATTGGCTTGAGGTCCCAGAGGTTCTTGCCGAGTTCGCGACGCATGCCGATACCGGCGAACCGATGCCGAAAGACATGCTCGATCGTCTTCTCGCAGCCAGTACCTACGACATGGGTTTCCAAACTGTGGAATACGTTGCTTCTGCCTTGGTCGATTTGGACTTCCATGAGGGCGAACCACCAACCGATCCGATGCAGCGGCAAGCCGAGATATTGGACCGGATTGGGATGCCAAAATCCATCGGAATGCGTCACGCCACACCGCATTTCGCTCATGTGTTTTCGGGCGACGGCTATTCAAGTGGATACTACAGCTATATGTTGTCAGAGGTTATGGACGCCGACGCATTTGAAGCGTT
>CAYPVG010000445.1:0-5853 GCA_964414085.1 uncultured Boseongicola sp.
ATCGAAACGCGCAACATAGACCGAAGACAGATGAGACGTGCTCGCAAAACCTGTTGCCTCAGCAATTTCAGCTACGTTCATCGTCGAATTGCGCAACAACCGTCGCGCAACATCGAGGCGCATATTCCTGTAGTAGAGCATGGCACTGACCTGGAAGGTCCCCTGGAATAGGCGATTGAGCTGTCTAGAACTGAGCTCTGACATGAGAGCAAGTTGGGACAACGACAGTGGATCAGCAATGTGATCCTGCATCGCCGAAATGACCTGCGGCAAATGTCTGGATCTGAGCTCTTCGTCCGCAATGGAACCAGTACGTTGTGGAGCCGCAGCGGCCCGGATGTCGGTGTGAAGGAACCAGTCGCTTACCAAGCGTGCAAATGCTCCTCCATGTCGCTCGCGTAAGAGTGCATGTGCGAAGTCCATCGGGGCAACTCCGCCGCCACATGTCACCCGGTCTCTGTCAACGATGTATAAACGTCTCTCGATAATCAGATCTGGTGAGCGTTCTGCAAGCTCCGCTGCATGCTCCCAGTGAACCGTCATCCGGCGGCCAGACATAACGCCGGCTCGGGCAAGAATGACGGGGCCGCCAGAGACGCCACCCAGCCGCACTCCTTTCCCTGCAAGATGTGTAAGCCAGCAAAAGAGCGCACTGTCTTCAACTGCAAAAGGATCGCCACCAGCTATTATCATCAATAAATCAGGCGGTTCTTCTTCGGCATAGGGTCGACACTCACCAATGCCACCCGAACCTGAACTGGAAACAAACGGCGTAACCCCGTAGTGACGAACGTCGTATAGCGACCGACCAGAAAGCAGGTTTGCAGCACGAAATGGCTCGGAGATGCTGGCATATGACATGAAAGCAAACCCTGGAACCGGCACAAATCCGATCCGGTACGGGCGCTCAAAAGTGTCTTCTTCCTGCAATTTTTTGTCTTTTTTCAGCATCTCATAGGCATACTGCTCGCGTTAAGCTGAAGTGTCAAAACTAGATCGGACAGCGGCGCGATGAGATACAACGCACTGAACATCCTGAAACAAGGTCTGACCGGAAACAAAGGCTGGACGCCCGCATGGCGCGAACCCGAGCCGAAGCCGGAGTATGACATTGTCATCGTTGGCGGGGGCGGACATGGACTCTCGACCGCCTACTACCTTTCTAACAAGTTCGGCATTCGAAACGTGGCTGTTGTCGAGAAGGGCTGGCTAGGTTCAGGCAACATCGGCCGAAACACAACTCTCATCCGATCCAACTACCTATTGGAAGGGAACCAACCCTTCTACGAGCTTTCAATGAAGCTCTGGGAAGGCCTGGAGCAGGATTTCAACTACAACGCCATGGTATCACAACGAGGCATCCTGAACCTCTATCACTCGGACGGGCAACGCGATGCTTTCGCACGACGCGGAAACTCAATGCATCTGACTGGCGCGGGGGGCGTGCTTCTCGGAGCAGAAGAAATCCGCAAGATGTGCCCCTACCTCGACTTTGAAAACGCACGTTTCCCAATCAAGGGCGCACTCTGGCAGCCAAGGGGCGGGACAGTACGTCATGATGCGGTCGCTTGGGGTTATGCCCGCGGCGCTGATCAGCAAGGTGTCGACATTCTCCAAAACACCGAAGTGACGGGCTTCCAAATTGAAAACGGTGTTTGCAAAGGTGTCGAAACCTCACGAGGCCCAATCCGCGCCAAGAAAATCGCTGTTTGCGTTGCGGGCTCTTCAAGTCGCGTGATGTCAATGGCTGGCATGCGCCTTCCGATCGAGAGCCATGTTCTGCAAGCTTTTGTTTCTGAAGGGCTCAAGCCAGTCATACCCGGCGCGATCACATTCGGCGCAGGGCATTTCTACGTTAGTCAGTCGGACAAAGGCGGCCTCGTTTTCGGTGGCGATATCGATGGCTACAACACCTACGCCCAACGCGGGAACCTACCCGTTGTTGAGGATGTCTGCGAAGGCGGTATGGCCATCCTCCCCATGATCGGCCGTGCGCGCCTCTTGAGGATGTGGGGCGGTCTGATGGATATGTCGATGGATGGCTCGCCGTTCATCGATAAGACCCACATAGTCGGCCTCTTCTTTAACGGCGGCTGGTGTTACGGGGGCTTCAAGGCAACGCCAGCATCGGGATTCTGCTACGCTCATCTTCTTACGCACGATGAGCCACATCCCGTTGCCGCAAAGCTGCGATTGGACCGCTTCAGGCGGGGTGCCCCGATCGACGAAAAGGGCGCAGGCCCACAACCGAATTTGCATTAGGGGCGAACGAGAATGATCATCAATCACCCCCTACTTGGTCCACGCGACGCCTCCGAATTCGTCTATCTCGGTGACGCAAGCCTCATCGACAGACCCGATGGACAGGGCGAAGACGCAGAAGCTAAAATGTATGAGTACGTATACTTGCGGGACAATCCGGCAGGTATCCACAAAGAGCTTTGGTATCATGAGCAAGGCGATCGCTCATGGCTCGTCGTCACTCGAAACACGATAACGCACGAGATCACTGCTGTAGAGTTGGCGCGCGATGTCGCGCGTGCAGGGGGACGTACGAGATGACTCAATCGCATCGTATTGATGGCGGTCAAGTAGACCGAAGCACAGACGTCCGTTTCCAGTTCAATCATCGTTGGTACACCGGTCATCCCGGCGACACATTGGCGTCCGCACTTCTGGCCAATGGCGTACGGGTGGTAGGGCGGAGCTTCAAATACCACCGCCCACGTGGCGTCTTTTCCGCAGGTTCCGAAGAACCGAATGCGCTCATCCAACTTCGACAAGGCGCACACCAGGAGCCGAACACACGTGCGACGACTGTGGAATTGTTCGACGGTCTGTATGCCTCCAGCCAAAACCATCGTGGCCCGCTTGGGTTCGACCTGCTCGCGTTCAACGACTGGATGGCACCATTTCTAAGCGCCGGTTTTTACTACAAAACCTTCATGTGGCCGAAGGCATTTTGGGAGAAGCTCTACGAGCCCGTCATCCGCAAAGCAGCCGGACTTGGCTCTCTCAGCGGAGTAGCAGACCCAGACACTTACGATCACGGATTCCTCCACTGCGATATCCTTATTGTTGGAGGCGGTCCGTCAGGTCTGGCTGCCGCGCTCGCCGCCGGACGTGCCGGCGCGCGTGTTATTCTGGCAGATGAAGACTTCAAGATGGGCGGCCGCCTGATCGCCGAGACTTATGAAGTCGATGCTGACGCAGGCGCGGACTGGGCCGCAAACGCAGTTTCAGAGTTGGCGAGTTTACCCAACGTACGACTAATGCCGCGGACAACCATCTATGGGTCTTACGACCACGGCGTCTTCGGCGCATTGGAACGCAAAACCGATCATTTCGCAGATAGCGGTGACAGACCAAGGCAAGTTCTGTGGCGCATCTATTCCAAACAATCCATCCTTGCTGCAGGGGCGATTGAACGCTCTATTGCTTTCGGGAACAATGATCGACCAGGCGTCATGCAAGCCGGAGCGCTCAGGACTTACATCAACCGGTTTGGTGTGGCCCCGGGCCGGGAGATCGCAGTTTTCACGAATAACGAAGATGGCCTGCGAACCGTCGAGGATCTGCGAAAAGTTGGCATCGAACCTGTAGCCGTAATCGACGCCCGCAAGGGCGATACTGTGGTCAACACGGTTGGACGAATGGGCTTGAAGTCCATCACTCTTGGCGACGGTAAAACTATCCCCGCAGATTGTTTGGCCGTTTCGGGGGGGTGGTCACCGAACGTCGCGCTGACGTGCCACCACCGTGGCAGACCCGTATGGCGCGAAGAAATCGCAGGGTTTGTTCCTGGGAATGATCTCCCGCCTGGCATGACAGTTGTCGGAGCGGCAAATGGAACCATGACACTCGCGTCCGCGCTAAACAAAGCGCACGTTACCGGGAAGGAAGTAGCAAACACACTCGGGCACCACGTGTCCTCGGGCGCAACTCCTAAAGCGAGCGATGAGCCATTTGACGCCAAGCCGTTCTGGCATGTCAAAGAAAGCAAGACACGCGCCTGGGTCGACTTACAAAACGACGTCACGTCGAAAGACGTTAAACAATCCCATCAGGAAGGCTTCCGCTCGGTCGAACATCTGAAGCGCTACACCACGCTCGGCATGGCAACCGATCAGGGAAAAACGTCCAACATGCTCGGCCTCGCCATCATGGCAGAAGCCTCTGGCCGTAGCATCGAGGAAACGGGCACGACCATTTTCCGGCCGCCCTACACACCCGTCCCAATTGGTGCCTTCGCAGGTCGTGCACGAGGAAAGCACTTCCGTCCCACGCGGCTGCCAACGAGCCACAATTGGGCGGAAGAGAACGGTGCCAGCTTTGTCGAAACCGGGCCATGGATGCGGGCCGAATGGTATACTCAACCCGGTGAAAAGGGTTGGCGCGATAGTGTGGATCGCGAAGTGTCCGCAACCCGATCAGGTGTTGGTTTCTGCGATGTCTCCACTCTAGGAAAAATTGACATACAAGGGCGCGATGCAGCGGAATTTCTCAACAAGGTCTACGCCAATGCCTTCTTGAAATTACCGGTCGGCAAAGTCCGCTACGGCCTAATGCTTCGCGAGGATGGCACTGTCTACGATGACGGGACGACGGCACGCCTTGGCGAACATCACTTCGTGATGACGACAACAACCGCAAATGCAGTTCTGGTATTCCGCAACCTTGAGTTTGCGAGGCAATGCCTTTGGCCCGATCTCGACGTCCACCTCATTTCGACAACCGATGCCTGGGCGCAGTTCTCAATTGCCGGCCCCAAATCTCGTGCTCTGATCGAGCGAGTCGTCGACGATCTCGATGTCTCGAATGAAGCGTTCCCATTTATGGCCTGCACAGAATGCACGGTCTTTGGTGGAACTTCCGCGCGATTGTTCCGCATCTCGTTCTCGGGTGAGCTTGCCTACGAACTTGCCGTACCGGCACGTTACGGCGATGCGTTGATCCGCGCGCTGATGGAAGCGGGCAAAGATCTAGGACTTACCCCGTATGGCACTGAGGCACTCGGCGTGATGAGGATCGAAAAAGGCCATGTGGCCGGCAATGAACTGAACGGCCAGACCGACGCAAGAATGATCGGGCTGCAAGGCATGGTTTCGCGGAAGAAGGACTTCATCGGAGCCGCTTTAATGGACAGGCCCGAACAACTCCGCGAGGACGGCATGCAACTTGTCGGGCTTCGGCCAGTAGATCGAAGTATCCAGCTAACCGCCGGAGCCCATTTTCTCAAACCCGGCGCGCCCGAAGACATGCCTCACGACGAGGGCTGGATGACGTCGGTGGCCTACTCTCCTGAACTCGGCCATTCTATCGGCTTGGGTTTTCTAAAGTCTGGCACGACGCGCAATGGCGAAACGGTCAGAGCGTTTAGCCCAATTCGCGATCAAGACGTTCTTGTAGAGGTTTGCTCACCGCATCACATCGACCCAGAAGGAGAGCGGCAGCGTGGCTGATGTAACTCTAATACCGAGCTTGCCTCTTGGAGGGTATACCGCAGAAATTGGTGACTGCCTTTTGAAAGAGCGTGGCGATCTCGCTCTGGTTTCTATCGCGACACCTATCGGCGGCGAAGAGGCTCTAGCGAATTCACTTAAAGCCCTGTGGGATCTCGAATTCCCCACACCCTCAACCTCCTCCGTTGCGGGCGACAAACAGCTTCTGCCGATGACGGCCGAACAGACGATGCTGATGTTTGCAGCGACAAGTGAGTTTGACGAAAGCTCTGTCTCTTCCGCACTATCCGACGCAGCCTATACAACGCTCCAAACGGACGCTTGGGTGATACTTGAGATTTCAGGTGACGGAACGCTCAAGGCCCTCGAACGCATGTGCTCACTTGACCTC
>CAYPVG010000446.1:0-3882 GCA_964414085.1 uncultured Boseongicola sp.
GCCTTATTGCTCGCTCTGGGACTCGCTCTGTCCACAACAGGCCTCGCTGGTGGCACGCCAGTGGTCATCCTTGCATTAATCGCCGCTTACATCGCCACGCGACCAACGCTCCTGAAACAGGTCGGCGACATCGGCCACACACTCAGCACCAAGCGTTTCCCGCGCCTGTTCGCCCGTGTCCGACGCGCCGCCAAATCTTTGACAGCCTTTCAAAAGCCGTCACTCTTGCTTGTCGCGGGTCTGCTTGGGTTCATTGGCTGGCTCGCTGAAGGCTGGGCGTTTCACCTTTTGCTGACTTGGATGGGTGCGGACATAGGATTCTGGACCGCGGTCGCAATCTTCATCTTTGCTACACTGGCAGGCGGCCTCACCGGTGCACCCGGCGGGCTTGGCGGTGCGGAAGCTGCTATGGTGGCCCTTCTCGTCGGGTTCGGAACGCCACTAGAGATCGCTCTTCCCGCAACGCTCATCATTCGCCTGACGACCCTTTGGTTCGCCATAGCGATCGGCTTTGTTGTTTTCCCCATCGCCGAGAAACATTCGAAATCGAGTAAAACATGACCTGGAAATCATCCGAATACACCGGCTGGGGCCGTGTCCATAGCGCAAGCGGCGATCTCGCGCGTCCCGAACGCGCTTCTGCCTTAAAGGCGCTGGTGCAAACATCAGCTGCCCCCGCGCTTGGGATGCGTCGTAGCTATGGTGACGCCTGTTTGAACGATGGCGGCCGGATGATCGACATGACGCGGATGGACCGCGTCCTTGAGTTTGACCCCGAGACCGGAGTCCTCCATGTCGAAGCAGGTGCGCAGATTGGCGAACTTCTGAAGATATTTGCACCCAAAGGATGGCTCCCGCCCGTGATGCCCGGCACAGGTTTTGCGACCATTGGCGGCGGCATCGCCATGGATGTCCACGGCAAGAACCACCACGGGGCGGGCACGCTTGGATGCCACGTTCTAGACATGACGCTGATGACTACCAAGGGGCCTAAGTTTCTGTCATCAAAGAAAAATGCCGCACTTTTCAAAGCCACCATTGGTGGCTTGGGGCAAACCGGCCCAATCGTATCCGCCCGAATTCAGATGCTGCGCGCGAAGGGCGATGTGATGATCGTCACAGAACGGCGCATTGATGGATGGGAAGAGTTTCTGAAGTATCTCGATGCATCCGAGGCGACCTATACCGTCGGCTGGATCGACGCGACTGCGCGCGGTGAAAACCTTGGTCGAGGCATCCTTGAAGAAGCCGAAACCGGTGCGGGCCTGGTTCCACCAGCGAAACGCGGCAAACGAATTCCGATGGACGCGCCTGGCTTCGCACTGTCACCAAGTGTCGTACGCACATTCAACGCTGCATACTGGCGTCGAGTGCCGGACAAAGGGCGCACCGTCGTCAAACCCATCGACGACTTCTTCTTTCCGCTCGACAAAATCCACGACTGGAACCGTCTTTATGGAAAAGAAGGCTTCCACCAATTCCAATGCGTTGTGCCGATAGCGGCTGCCGATGCGCTTAAGGCAATGCTTGAACGTATTGCAGGCTCTGGTCTTGCCTCGCCACTGGCGGTTCTCAAACGCATGGGCCCGGATCGTGCCGGATACATGTCGTTCCCGATGGAAGGCTACACACTTGCTGTGGATTTCCCGAACCGAGGTTTGGCCGAGCGCCTAATCAAAGAACTGGAAGCGGCGACAGTTGAAGCTGGTGGGCGCATATATCTTGCCAAAGATGCCCTCGCTGGACCTAAAAACATCCGGTCGATGTACCCTGAGTACGCGGCATGGAGAAAAGCTGTTAAGTCGGCAGACCCCGACGGACACTATATAACGGACCTCGTGCGCCGACTTGAGTTGAGGGCTGACTGATGGCGGAAACCTGGATCATACTTGGCGCCACATCGACGATTGCCCGTTCTTTTGCCCGGCTTGTGGCAAGCGAAGGGCACGGTGTCATGCTCGCAGGCCGTGATATGGACGACATGAACGCGACCGCAGCCGATTGTACCGCCCGCGGAGCACCCCTTTCAGACGTTGTTCGCTTTGATGCACGTGACTCTAAGACATTCGCTCCGATCCTTGCGCGCGCCGCAGACATTAAGGGCACGATCAACGTGGCCGTGTTTGTTGGCTCTATGCCAACACAAGACGAAATTGACGCGGATCCCGCATTGATCCACGGCACTGTCACCGACAGTTTTTGTGGTCCAGCCGAATTCCTCACATGTATCGCGCCGATGATGGAAGAACGTGGGGCTGGTACGGTCGTGGGCGTCGGCTCCGTCGCGCGCGACAGAGGCCGCATTGGCAACTACGTCTACGGAGCCGCCAAAGCTGGGTTCCACACCTATCTCTCTGGCCTTCGCAATCGCATGGGCCGAAAAGGCGTGCATGTCATGACCGTCAAACCGGGTACCGTAGACACTGCAATGACCTGGGGAATGGACAAGCTCCCCTTCCTTGCTCAACCCGAAAAGGTTGCGAAGGATATTCTGCGTGGCGCAAAGCGGGGCACCAACACACTATATACACCACTTATATGGTGGCCGGTGATGACCGTTATCCGCCTCATCCCGGAACGTATCTTTAAAAAGATGCAGATCTAACGACGACAGCTCAGTTCGACGACACGACATTCGGTCTGGCAAAAACACAGCCATCTGTGACGAGTTCAGGCGGTGTCATGCAGAGCTTGCGGGCAACGTTCCACGCCGCAATCACTTTGGGCACGTACGCCCGTGTTTCCGCAAATGGCGGCACCCCGCCGTGCTTATCGACGGCCCCCTCTCCTGCATTGTATGCAGCCAGGGCCAAAACGGCATCCTGATCGAATCGACGAAGCAGCCAATCCAAGTAGGCGACGCCTCCACGAATATTTTCTCGCGCTTCTTTACTGTCAGAGACCCCAAAACGCGCCGCGGTTGCAGGCATTAACTGCATCAACCCCTCGGCGCCCGCGCGACTTACGGCATCAACTCGTCCTGCGCTTTCAATGGCAATCACTGCTAGGACAAGCGCTGGCGAAACTTCCGTTCCGATGGTTGAGGTCAAGATATCAATGCCGTGCCGCTCGGTGATACCAGTGAGAGTCTGAAGCCGCGGCGTTCCAACTTTTGTGGCTCCGCGCTGCACGGCGACAAGCGCGTCCTGGAAGCGCTGAGCAGACTCGGCACCTACATTCGGCGAAACGACATCCCAATACCACGAGAAGTCAGGGACGCCTTCAGGTACCACGCCCGCCGGAAGCTGTGTAGCCGCGGAAGGGCGTGGATCACCGGGACGTCTCGGCTCGCTGCCGGGCGTAATCCGGAAGACTTCAGCGTCGGGATCAATCTGAACAGTGATGCGAGAACCGGAGTCTCCGCTTGGCGGACCTACGCGTTTGAATGTGAAATCCCCGCCGGCTTGGGTCGCTTGCGCTGATGCAGGGAGTGCAAAAGCCACTGCAATTAAAGAAGCGCTAACCATTACCTGCAAAGAAACCAATTCCAGCACCTGTTTTTCTGCGTCTTTCACAATCATGTCTCAAAAGAACGCAAAGGGCACCAGTGCTTTTAGGCAGATTGTTCACAACTCATGAAAAGTGATGCACCGCTAGCATGATTAAATCACGTGTTGGAAACGCCAAAAACAAATGAATCTATATATTTCAGTATGTTATGTGAAAACCGACATTCGCAGTTATACGAACGAAAATTGTACGACAGGGGTCAAACTCTCGCCCCAATTCCCCGGCCATATGCATCCATGCCAAGACGGCATTGGATCGAACGTGAGAGGCCGGTCCGCTCAGTCGTCAAGGTTTGATTGAAACTGAGCGTACTCGAATGGAGGGACACATGAAACTGTTCAACGCTTTTCTTAAAGACGAATCCGGTGCCGT
>CAYPVG010000447.1:0-2649 GCA_964414085.1 uncultured Boseongicola sp.
TCTATGAACCGAGCCACCATGGTGATGGGTCGTTTCTGGTGGCGGTTAGAAACGGCGTTCGGGCCCACCACTGGCGATTTGGCAATATGCCGCCAGTCGACGGCCTCACCGAGGGTGATGTGAAGATGATTGTTGCCTACATCCGCGAATTACAGCGTGCAAATGGGATCAATTGAGCACAGAGCAGAAGGAAGAACAAAATGAAACTGAACGTCTGGTTATCCGCGGCCATCGCAGCATCTTTTGGGTTTGCAGTCTTTGCACATTCTGGAGCAACTGGCATCGTGAAAGAACGCATGGACGGAATGGTGGCGATGGGCGATGCCATCAAAACAATTACACCCATGATGCGCGGACAGGTGACGTACTTTCCCCAAGATGTGCGAGCGTTTGCGGAAGAGGTTCGCAAACACTCCGGCGGGTCGATGACACGTCTTTTTCCCGAAGGCTCGGGAGGAAAGCCGTCCGAGGCCAAGCCGACAGTTTGGACTGATTGGGAGGATTTTCAGGAGCTAGCGGACCAGCTTCATTTGCTTTCTGAAGGACTGGTTGAAGCAGCGGATAATGGGCTTGCTGTAAGAACGGGTAACGGAAATTCAATGATGACTGGCGGTTCCATGATGGGAGGTCAGTCAATGATGGGCAGCCAGGCCATGATGGGTGCTGGATCAATGATGAACGACATGGGCATTGAGGAGCTCGCAGAAATGCCTGCGGACAGCGTGTTTATGATGATTAGCCAAACGTGTTCCGCCTGCCATACGAAATTTCGTGCGGAATCTAAGTGAATGTGGAAAGTAGCTTCGGCGCTTGCGGTGGTTTCATCGCTTGGGGTCTTTTCACTTGTGGCTTGGCCTATCGGGGCAAGTGCGCCGACGATCAACTTGGAAGGGGATGTTGACCGCGGAGCCTATTTGGCTCGGGCCGCAGGTTGTATTGCCTGCCATACCAATTTCGAGGAGGGCGGTTCGCCGCTTGCTGGAGGTGTCGAACTAGAGACTCCGTTTGGCTCGATTTATTCTTCAAACCTTACCACGGATCCAATTCACGGTATTGGAAGTTGGACTATCGACGAATTCGCGATGGCGGTTCGCCAGGGGATTTCACCGACAGGAAGTCCTTACTATCCTGCTTTCACCTATCCATTCTATCAGAACTTTTCGGACCAAGAGATTGCAGACCTTTGGGCAGCATTCCAAACTGTGCCGCCTGTGGCAGAACCTTCGCTCGACCCTGATATGCCGTTTCCCTTCAATCAAAGAGCAACGTTAAAGGTTTGGCGTGGATTATTTCTGGAGCCGCCACGTACCGAGCCGGTTCCTGAAAACGGGGATGTTTGGAACAGAGGCCGATTGCTGGTTGAAGGGGCGGCGCATTGTGGAGCTTGCCACACAGGTCGAAATCTCCTTGGCGCAAGAAATATTGACACTGAGCACTTTAAAGGAAGCGATATGCTCCCGGGAGGTGGCAAGGCCCCGGCAATCGACTTCGAAACTCTCCGGTCACGCGGCTGGGACGTAGAGAGTCTAGCCTACTCTCTTAGAACGGGCATTACGCCATCGGGCGACGCGTTTGGCAACGCTATGGGAGAAGTCGTTCTCTACGGAACACAATTTTTGACGGATGCCGACCTTAAAGCCATAGCCACGTATCTTATGGATGACCATGGCTAATCACATGGCGGAGGAACAGTAGAATGGTGCGCTCAAGTCGACGCGAGTTTTTGTTAGGGGGCGCAGCTTTGTGTGTATCCCCCCGAATGTCCGTTGCCGAGAGTTTGAAAGAAACCTTGTCCGCCGAAGAGGCGTCCATCCAACTTTTACCAGAAAGGTATGGCCAAACCCGGATTTGGGGGTTTGAAGGAGCTGCGCCTGGGCCTGAAATCCGATTGATGCAGGGCAGTAGGGTGAAGAAGCGTCTTATCAATAATCTACCCGAGGCCACGTCAACACATTGGCATGGAGTCCGCATCGACAACGCTATGGATGGCGTGGCCGGTCTCACCCAGAATGCAATCGCCCCGGGGAACTCTTTCGACTACGATTTCACCGTGCCCGATGCAGGAACCTACTGGTATCACGCGCATAACCGCTCGTTTGAACAGGTTGCGCGCGGCCTTCACGGAGCCTTGATTGTCGAAGAGCCCGATCCTCTCGATGTCGATCGTGAAGAGGTTCTGATCCTAGACGATTGGCTGGTCGATCCGGAGACTGCCCAGATCGCAGACACGTTCGGAGCGATGCATGATTTCAGCCATGCTGGGCGGCTCGGGAACTACATCACGACAAACGGTCGGTACAATCTGGCCAAGCAGGTGAAACGGCATGATCGCTTACGACTTCGCCTGATCAACGCCTCGAATGCACGCGTGTTTCAACTTAGGCTTGACGGACTCGACGGCTGGATAGTCGCGCTAGATGGCATGCCTCTGATTCAGCCAATGAAGATGGAGAAACCCTTTCTCCTTGCCCCTGCACAGCGGATCGATCTAGTCGCCGATGTGACTGCGGAAATTGGAAATGCTGGACACATTATCCAACTCGACCGCAATGAGAGCTTCTCTCAAGTTGCTTTCGAAGTTACGGGCGACGCTTCGCAGGCGCGCCGCGAAGCGCCCAAAGCGTTGCCTCCGAACGCTCACGCTAAGCC
>CAYPVG010000448.1:0-3278 GCA_964414085.1 uncultured Boseongicola sp.
AGATAAAATCGGTGACGGCAAAATCTTCGTCTCCGACGTAAGTCAAGCGATCCGTATCCGAACCGGCGAAGCCGGCGAAGATGCACTCTAACACAGTCAACATTTTACGATAGGGAAGAGGGTAATACCCATGAGCAACAAAGAGCTGCTGAAAACCATCAAGGATGAAGACGTCGAATACGTCGACATCCGCTTCACGGACCCGCGCGGCAAGTTGCAGCACGTCACCGTGATGCAAGACCAAGTCGACGAAGACTTCCTTGAAGAAGGCTTCATGTTCGACGGATCGTCGATTGCTGGTTGGAAATCCATTGATCAGTCCGACATGAAACTGATGCCGGATGCAGACTCGGCATACATGGACCCGTTCTTCGCAGAGAAGACAATCGCGGTGCACTGCTCAATCGTTGAGCCGGACACGGGCGAGGCTTATGAGCGCGATCCACGCGGCACCGCCGAAAAAGCAGAGGCATACCTGAAGTCTTCTGGCATCGGCGACACGGCCTACATGGGCCCGGAAGCTGAATTCTTCCTCTTTGACGATGTGAAGTATTCCACTGAGATGAATAAAGTGTCCTACGAAGTCGACGCGATCGATGCTTCTTGGAACACCGACACCGACTACGAGATGGGCAACATGGGCCATCGTCCTGGCGTTAAGGGTGGTTACTTCCCTGTTCCGCCAATCGATGACGGTCAGGACATCCGTTCGGAAATGCTGTCCACCATGAAGCGTATGGGTATGAAGGTCGACAAGCACCACCACGAGGTGGCGTCGTGTCAGCACGAACTTGGCCTGATCTTTGATAGCCTTACAACTCAGGCTGACCACCTTCAGAAATACAAGTACGTTATCCATCAAGTGGCACACGCCTATGGCAAGTCGGCAACCTTCATGCCAAAGCCAATCGCAGGCGACAACGGCACCGGCATGCACGTCAACATGTCGATCTGGAAAGACGGCAAGCCACTTTTCGCTGGCGACAAATACGCAGACCTTTCGCAGGAAGCTCTGTACTATATCGGTGGCGTTCTAAAGCACGCGAAAGCACTGAACGCTTTCACCAACCCATCGACGAACTCCTACAAGCGTCTGATCCCGGGCTTTGAGGCCCCAGTTCTGCGCGCCTACTCTGCCCGTAACCGTTCGGGTTGTGTACGTATCCCATGGGCCGAAAGCCCGAAGGCCAAGCGTGTTGAAGCTCGCTTCCCTGATCCGTCCGCAAACCCATACCTTTGATTCTCGGCACTGCTTATGGCTGGCCTTGACGGTATCAAGAACAAGATCGATCCGGGCGAAGCCATGGATAAAGACCTATACGATCTGCCACCAGAAGAGCTGGAAGGCATCCCAACCGTTTGTGCCTCGCTGCGCGAAGCCATGGACGAGTTGGAAGCCGACATGGACTTCCTCTTGGCCGGCGACGTCTTCACGAAAGACCAGATCGAAGGCTACATGGACCTCAAGTGGGAAGAGATTTACGCCTACGAGCACACACCACACCCGATGGAATTCAAGCTGTACTACAGCTGCTAATTTTAGCGGTGACGAAAATAAAAAAGGGCGTCCCAGCAGGGGCGCCCTTTTACATTGATAGCTTTCGCATTCGCCAAAGAGAAACTAGACGTCGTTGCCGCATCAGTTCTTCGCGATGGTTTTGCCGGTACGTTGTTCCACAAGCTTCATCACAGCCGAGAAGTCATCGTCGGACCAGCCATGCTCGACACTCTCCTCAAAAGCTGACACTGCCGCACTCAAATTTGGATAGTTCGATTTCGGGTTATTGAGCATATCACGCGCAAGGCGAATGTCCTTTAGAAGAAACTTCAACATAAAGAGAGCCGAAAAGTCCCCATCGCGCATGCGTGGGACGCGATTCTCGAAGTACCGCGAATAGGCGAAGCCCGTCCCCTGGGTCACGATATCGAAAAAGGTTTCGATATCCGCACCCGTTTCAAGGCACATGCCCATAGCTTCGGCAACGGCAACAGCATGACCACCCACCAAAGTCTGGTGAATAAGCTTCATGTGGTTTCCTGCGCCGGACGGCCCGCAGTGGCGGATCATCTGGCCACAGACAGCGAGTACCGGTTGTGCTTTTTCGAAAGCATCCGCATCGCCGCCAACAACAAAGCTAATCGTTCCTTCGTTCGCCTGCTTGACTGAACCCAACATGGAAGCATCCAAGTGGCTTACACCGACGTCCTTCAGGGCCGCGTACACTTGTCGTGTCGCATCTGGCCCAACAGTAGAGCAATCAATTGTTATGGTGCCGGAACGCGCAGCTGAGGCCACGCCAGCATCACCAAGGTAAACCTCGAGAATGCTATCGTTGTTGGGCACGCAGGTGAACAACACGTCCGATCCCGCCGCGATTTCGGCGATGCTTGCGCATGCCTTTGCACCCGTTGCTTCCGCGACCGACTTCGCAAGCTCAGGATTCATGTCATAAACCAGAGTCTTGGTTGGGTAAGCCTTGGAGAGTTGTTCAACCATTGGGGCGCCCATAGCCCCTGTTCCAATATATCCGACAATCATTGTGTGCCCTCCGTCGATACGATCTAAGCCTGACCAAACCACGGGTGCAACCGCCGCATGAGGGTCGGTGCCTCAGTCAAGCCAAGCGTGAATGGATCCCTCCGGCCGGAAGTATGCAATAATTCTTGGCGGCCCGTCGGGCGCCTCCCAAGGCGCCATACCGTGTAAGGAGTGTCGATGCAGCAAAATCGCTTCTCCCCTGTTTGCAGCAATCTCTCGTCTTTGACAGTTATCGAAGCATCGCCGCCGCGCATGGTGGTACACGTCGGTCAGATCGACGTCCGCCCAGTCTTCAGGGTCATATTCCAACAATGCTTCCCTGAATGCCTTCTGCATGACGTTGTGGCTTCCCTCCCAAACTACTAACGGACTGGCATTCGCCGGCGCATCCGTCAGAGGCAGACCTAGAATGTAGGCATGTGGTTCTTTGAGTTTTCGTCTTCGATTGGGTCCGATCGGCAGAAGTCCATCTACGTGCGCGGCATCCCGTTTCACCCGATATCGTGCGGCCGGGGCGCTGTCGGTTTCCATGGCTTTTGGATAGCCCGGGAAAATCGCCGAAATCTGCGCCTTGTGCAAAGGTAGAGATGGAACGAATGCATTGAGGCTTTCAGGCCAGGGCGTTTCGTCCGGGAGATTTCCGTCGCTATCATTATTCAGACAATCGACGCCTGCGAACCATGTCCGTTCGGAGCGATACCCGACAGCGAGTTTCGGGTCTGCAAGTGCCTGGTTGGCC
>CAYPVG010000449.1:0-8622 GCA_964414085.1 uncultured Boseongicola sp.
AACTACGGCTGTGTCGTCCTCGACATCTGCCCGGTTCGCATAGGTGACAACACGCAGATCGGCCCAAACACGCAAATTCTGACCGCAGACCACCCTCGCGACGCCGAAACTCGCGATAAGGGTCTAGAGTTTGGCCAACCAATCACCATCGGCCGCAATGTCTGGATCGGCGGCGCCGCTCTTATTCTTCCCGGCGTAAGCATCGGTGACGACGCCATCATCGGTGCAGGTGCCGTTGTGACGCGCGATGTCGCGCCCGGGGTAACAGTTGGCGGAAATCCTGCCCGCCCGCTTGTTTCGCGCAAGCCGCACGCTTAAATTGCGATGTGAAGGAGACGTTTCATGTTCGCCATTCCCGGCAAGCAAGCCGTTCAAATGACACCCGCCGCCGTGCGCCACATCAATAAGCTGATGGAGCGTGAGGGTCACGCTGGCCTGCGCATTGGTGTCAAAAAGGGTGGCTGTGCAGGCATGGAATACACCATGGATTTCGCCAACGAGGTCGACCCAATGGACGAAGTCGTCGAACAAGACGGTGCACGGGTCATGATCGCCCCCATGGCGCAGATGTTCCTCTTCGGCACGGAAATCGACTACGAAACGTCACTCCTCGAAAGCGGGTTTAAATTTCGCAACCCAAACGTCGAAGACGCTTGCGGCTGCGGGGAAAGCATCAAGTTCAAAGACGTTGAAGAACTTGCCGCCGAACGTGAAGCTGCCTCTAAATCTTAATTCTGTTTAACTTCGTGTGTAATTGCGCCTCGGTCCAACGAGGCGCTTGACGAACCCGTTCCAGATTGCGATCCCGCCCGTGAAGCACGTTTTGGCATCGCAAAAGGGAACAGACATGACCAAGCTCGCAGCAGGCAACTGGAAAATGAACGGCACTGCGGAAGCGCTGGCCGAGATCAAATCACTCGCCGCCGCCCACCCGAGCCCCGGCTGCAACGTCTTGATCTGTCCTCCGGCTACGCTCCTCTCACGTATGGCCGAGGCGACCGAGGGCACTGCCATCGCAACTGGCGGCCAGGATTGTCACGCAAATGCCTCCGGAGCACATACAGGCGACACATCAGCCGAAATGATAGCTGATGCTGGTGGGTCTTACGTCATTACCGGCCACTCCGAGCGTCGCGCCGACCACGGCGAAACCGATGCTGATATTGCTGCAAAAACCTCCGCCGCATGGCGTGCTGGCCTGACGGCAGTTGTCTGCGTTGGTGAAACCCTCGACGAACGTGAAGCTGGCCAAACCATCAACATCGTTGGGGGGCAACTCGCTGGTTCCGTCCCCAACGGTGCAACAGCTGCCAACACCGTGATCGCCTATGAACCCGTCTGGGCTATCGGCACCGGCAAAGTCCCGACGCTTGACGAAATCGCAGCTGTCCACGCGGATATCCGCGCGCGCTTGACCGATCGCTTTGGCGACGAAGGCGCCGCAATGTCGATCCTTTATGGTGGTTCAGTGAAACCATCCAATGCAGACGAAATCTTCTCGGTTGCCGACGTCGATGGCGCCCTGGTCGGCGGCGCGTCCCTTAAGGCTGAAGATTTTGGCGGCATCATCGCAGCGCTCGAACGCGCCTAGTCCTCCGACCACTCTGCCGACTGCATCTCGCGCAGTCGGCTTGCCGTCCGTTCGAACTCGAAGCTGCCCTCACCCTCTAGATAGAGGTTTTCCGGCGTATCGGCTGCCGTCGCAATCAACCGTGTTCGCGCTTCATAGAGCGCATCAATCAGCGTTACAAAGCGCCGCGCCTGATTGTAGTTTTCGCTCGAAAGCCGTGGAATATCTTCAAGAATCAGCACCCGTACAGCCTCTGCCAAGGCCAGGTAGTCTGCAGGTCCCAACGGCTGGCCGCAAAGATCAAAGAACCTTGCCCGCGCCACTCCATTGGCAAAAGCGGGGATCACCACATCGCGACCCTTCACCTTCAACGTCAACGGCGCGCCACCATCAGGTGCAAACCCAGACCAAAGCTCTTCGATAGCCTTTCGGGCCGCACCGTCAGCGGGCGAGAAGTACGTCTTAGCCCCCTCCAGGCGATCCTGCCGGTAATCTCGGGGGGACGCCAACTCCCACACCACCATCCGTTCACGGATCAAATTGATGAACGGCAGGAACAACTGGCGATTTAGTCCATCCTTATACAGGTCCCCCGGTATTCGGTTCGACGTCGTCACCACCGTGACGCCCTTTTCCAACATGCGCGCGAATAGACGCCCGACGATCATCGCGTCCGCAATATCGGTGATCTGCATCTCATCTAGGCAAAGCAACTTGATGCCCGACGCCAGATCATCCGCCACGGGCTTGATGGCATCATCAACGCCTGTTTGTCGCGCCGCATGAAGCGCCGCCTGAACTTCCTGCATGAACGCGTGGAAATGGACTCGGCGACTTTTTTCGATGCCGGCAGCCTCATGGAACAAATCCATCAACATGGATTTTCCCCGACCAACACCGCCCCATAGGTACAAGCCTTTAACGGGCTCCGCCTGCTTTTTGGCGAAAACCCAACCGAGCGAACCGCCCTTTTTCTCAGCAGCCGCCGCTATTTCAACGGCGATCCGGTCCAACTCGGGCAAAACCGCGACTTGCGCCGGGTCCGCAGTCAGATGTTCCGCGTCAATTCTCTTGCGATACGCTGTGGTTACAGGATCAAGCCGTGCCATGCCTTCGCAAAAAGCATGCGCACTTCAAAATGAAAAGCCCCGTCACGCACCTGTCGTGACATCGTGAGCGTAAAGCCAATCAAACCTTTTTAATGGCTGCGCCGGAGCAACGATCCCAGCCAGCCGCAAAGCAGAATGTGCTGCAAGCCGAACCGGTCTCGAATGCAAGTGGTAATTACGCGCATTTGCCGTCGCGGCGTCGACAACGCGTGACACACGCGCCCGCCGTTTCTTCTGATACGACCTCAGCGCCTCATCTAATGGATGTGATGACACTTCCTGTGCCAAAACCCAGGCATCTTCCAATGCCATATTCGCCCCTTGGGCCAAAAACGGCAGCGTTGGATGTGCGGCGTCACCTAAAACAACCTGACGCCCCGAATGCCAGCGATCTGCCACACGGTGCCGGAACAGTCCCCATAGGAAACATGCCTCGACATCTTCAAGCCACCCCCGTGCACGCGGATTGAAGGTTGCGAAAGCGCTGCGCAAGTTTGCAGGGTGATCTTCATGGCTCCACCCTTCATCCGCCCAGGCATCGCGTTCTTCAACGGCCACAATATTTCGCAAGCCCCCAGGCAAAGGATAACTCACCAAATGCCGCCCAGGACCCATGTGAACCTCCGCCACCGGCGGTCCTTCCCCCTTAATAAGGGCGCGCCATGCCACCTGCTTTGTGAAAAACGGTTTCGACGCTTCATCTACCCGCGCCCGAACTCTCGAATGCAAGCCGTCTGCGCCCACAAGCAAGTCGTCGCCAGGCAAGGCTGCACCTTCGGGAGGTGGTGCAATCTCTCGATCCGTCTCCACCAACACGTCATTCTCGTGCGCCGCCTCGATCAGAACATCAATCAACCGAGCGCGATGCACGAACCGCCAATCCATCTCCGGGCGATGCTTTGCGAGGTCGAGTGTCAGAACGTCTCGACCGGTCAATCCGTCGATCAACCTAACGGCCGTCGCCTTGAAGGATATATGTTCAAGCGCCTCAGCAACTCCAAGCGCCCGCATCACCGCCATGCCGTTGGGCGACACCTGAATACCCGCGCCAACCTCTCCGATCTCAGCGGCTCGCTCTGCGACCGTCACTTTATGACCTGACCGGGCAAAGGCAATCGCAGCGGCCAATCCGCCGATGCCTGCCCCTGCAACAGTGATTTTCATGGCCCCGTCCACAATGGTCTTCCCTCGGTAACCGCCTTCACTTGGCCCAGAGTCTAGGACGATGCGCCAAATGAACCTTGATCCGCATCAAAGCGGCAACCGCTGTTCCGCCAATTCCACAAAGAATGAACACCCTGTAGGGATCGCCTCATCGTTGAAGTTATACTTCGCATGATGCAGCGGGGCACTCTCACCGATCCCAAGGTGGATGTAAGCCCCCTTTGACGCGTTCACCATGTAGCCAAAATCTTCACCCCAAAGGTAAATCGGTGCCTCATCACAGTCCCCTGTAACCGCCTTGGCAGCTTCTGCGGCGTGTTCCGTTTCAACGGCGCCATTCACCATTACCGGATAGCCTTCCTTGATGACGGCCTTGCAGTTCGCGCCCATCGCCGTCGCGACACCTTCCGCAATCTCAACAATTCGACGTTTGGCAAAATCGCGATTGGCTTCTGTCATGGTTCTGAGCGTCCCCTTAAGAACAACCTCCTCGACTATCACATTGTACGCCGTCGTCGATGTCTCAAAGGATGTGACTGAGACCACCACCTGATCCACGGGGTCAATCTGGCGCGACACGATACTCTGCAATGCGGTAACAACATGAGACCCAACAACAACCGCATCCACGGTCTGATGAGGCTGCGCCGCATGGCCAGCTTTGCCACGGATCGTGATCGTCAGTTCGTCGGTCGAGGCATAAAATGGCCCAGGACGGATCGCGAACTCACCCACCGCACGCCCAGGCACGTTGTGCAGCCCATAAACCTCATCGATGCCAAACCGCTCGATCAAACCGTCTTCGACCATCACACGGCCACCGCCGCCACCCTCCTCAGCTGGCTGAAAAATGACCGCGACGGTGCCGTCGAAGTTTCGCGTCTCAGCCAGATACTTCGCTGCTCCCAGCACCATCGCGGTATGGCCGTCGTGCCCGCAGGCGTGCATCGTCCCGGGTGTGCCTGAGGCATACTCGACACCCGTTTCTTCATGGATAGGCAAAGCATCCATATCCGCGCGCAGCCCAACAACACGCCCCGACGATTGGCCTCGTCCACGGATCACGCCTACGACACCGGTTTCACCGATCCCGGTCACAACCTCATCGCACCCAAACTCTTCCAAACGCGCCGCCACAAAAGCAGCCGTGTTGTGGACGTCAAAGTTCAGCTCGGGATGCGCGTGCAGATGCCGCCGCCACCCGGTGATTTCCTCGTGTAACTCTGCAAACCGGTTCCGAACTGGCATAGGCCAACCTCCCAAAGCGTCGCGCTAATGCATTCTTCTTGGTTCAAATATCCAAAACAAAGGGGCGCGAAAAGCGCCCCTCGTCAATGGAATTGCCGCCCCCGTCGGCGCGGCGGCACTTTCTTAGCGGCGTGCGTCACCAACCATTTTCCAAACGGCCGGGATGAGCATGGCCGCCAAAGCCAGCTTCAGAGCGTCACCAAAGAGGAAAGGTGTAAGACCCCACTCAAGGATCGGTTTGTCCCAACCATAAAGAACGCCCAGCCAAACGAGGCCCGGTACATAGATAATCGCGTTGCCTGCAAGAAGCGCAGCCGCCATCTTGCCGAACGAGCGGTCCCAACCGGCCCGCGCAAATGCACCCAAAGCCAAAGCCGCCAAAGCGTAGCCCACTAGGTAACCACCAGTGCCACCCATCATGTAAGCCAAACCATTGTTCTCAGCAGACGATCCCGCAAAGACGTTGAAACCAAGCGCACCAACAGCGAGGTAAGCCAAAATGGTCGTCAGGCCCAAACGTGGGCCGTAAGCGGCGCCGATCGTCAGGATGGCAAAAGTGCCCATGGTCATTGGAACCGGCCACATCGGGATGCGGATTTTCGCCGCGATGGTAATCGCAGCCACACCGGCCAGTACCAGAACGAGCTGTTTGATGCGAAGCTGCGTGCCCTCACTTGCACCGAACAAGTCGGCGAGCACGGGGCGGGCGGTAAGTGTGGACATAGGCTTTCCCTCAATCTTTTGCCTGATTTGCGAGGGTTATCGCACTCCAAAGTGCCCCCCGCAAGATGCTGCAATGCCGCGCTAACGCTAAACGCGCTGAAACCGCGTAGTCATTCGGTAATCCTTCCGAGGCCCTTCCACCTGCCAAACCGTTGTCCAGACGGGGAAATTCCCGAAATCATACGACACTTCATAGCGGTCTGGCGGGCATAAGTACGTAGTTGCATATGTCTCCACACCCAACGGCAAAGAATGAAACGGACGCATATCCTCAAACGCAAGATCGATGCGCCCTTCGCTTTCGCTCCAGACATAGCGTCGCGATGCTTTCATGGGCGGGCCGCCGCGACCGGGCATCAAAGTTCCCGTCTCTTCCTGAACCAGCCTTGGCCCCGACCGTCGGAAGGAACACACCCCCTCAAAGCGATCCGCAGGCCCCGTTGAATGGACAATCTCGCGCTCCATCCGCCACTCGCCCTCCAGCACGGCCAAAGACGTTATCCGACTCATGTATTGTCCTCAAAGCGACCCACGGACACATCATCGCCAAATCCGCGAAACCGGACCGCGCTACCATCAGCTGAAACATCGACGTCGTAACAAGACCAAGCCGAGTTCGGCGGCCACTGACTGCAGTACTGTTCACCGCGCACATCCCACGTCCCCCAACTGTCTTGCCCGGCGTTGTAAAGCGTCCGGCCCGAAGCATAAAACCGTTGCCAAGCACCTTCATAGACAACGGCGTGATCCGTGAGCGCCTCGCGAATCCCCGCGCCATCCAATGCCTGCCAATCACCCGCCGCCACCGGCGACGCAACCAAAGCGACAACCGCGCAAATATAGCGCATCTACGGCTCCTTGTTCCTTGTTGTCGCTCAGTCTAAACGCAGGGCGCGCACAGGCAATCCGAAAGGCACGAACACGATGATCCCCCGTTACGCCCGCCCCGACATGGTCGCGATCTGGTCCCCAGAAACCAAGTTCCGCATCTGGTACGAGATCGAGGCGCACGCCTGTGACGCCCAAGCCGACCTTGGTGTGATCCCACGCGAAAGCGCAGAAGCCGCCTGGAAGGCTAAAGACGTTGAATTCGACGTCGCCCGCATTGACGAGATCGAAGCCGTCACCAAACACGATGTTATCGCCTTCCTCACGCACCTCGCCGAAATCATCGGCAACGAGGAAGCGCGCTTCGTTCACCAGGGCATGACTTCGTCTGACGTCCTCGACACCACGCTGAACATTCAGCTTGTACGCGCCGCCGATATTCTCATCGCAGATATGGAGAATCTCCTCACCGCTCTGAAAACCCGCGCATACGAACACAAACTGGACGTCCGCATCGGTCGCTCTCACGGTATTCACGCCGAACCCGTGACCATGGGCCTGACGTTCGCGCGCTTTTACGCGGAAATGGATCGCAACCTTTCTCGGCTCAGAAATGCACGCGCAGAAATTGCAACCGGCGCAATCTCCGGTGCGGTCGGCACCTTCGCGAACATCGACCCTGCCGTCGAAGCGCATGTCTGCGACAAGCTCGGCCTCACTCCCGAACCCATCTCAACTCAGGTTATCCCCCGCGACCGTCACGCCATGTTCTTTGCAACACTCGGCGTCATTGCCAGCTCGATCGAAAACATCGCGATCGAGATTCGCCACATGCAGCGCACGGAAGTGCTTGAAGCCGAAGAATTCTTCTCCAAGGGCCAAAAAGGCTCGTCGGCCATGCCGCACAAGCGCAACCCGGTTCTGACCGAGAACCTGACGGGCCTTGCCCGCCTCGTCCGTATGGCCGTCATCCCGGCGATTGAAAACGTCGCGCTCTGGCACGAACGTGATATTTCGCATTCCTCCGTCGAACGCGGCATCGCACCGGACGCGACCGTCACGCTCGACTTTGCGCTCGCCCGTTTGACCGGCGTCATCGAGAAACTCGTCATCTACCCCGAGAATATGATGAACAACCTCAACAAGTTCCGGGGCCTTGTTCACTCTCAGCGTGTCCTCCTTGCTCTGACCCAAAAAGGCGTCAGCCGCGAAGACGCTTACAAATACGTCCAGCGCAATGCCATGCGCGTGTGGGAAGAAGGCAAGGACTTCCAGACCGAGCTTCTAGCCGACCCCGACGTAACGGCGGCAATGACAAATGACGAGATCGCCGAGAACTTCGATCTCGGACACCACACCAAACATGTCGACACCATCTTCAAGCGCGTCTTCGGCGACTAAAGGGATCAATTGAAATTGGCGCATTCAGTGCTTTGACGATGGCAAAGTGCGTGCTACCTTCACTCTATTAGAAGATTGGAGAGACCAATGAAGACAAAGTTGCTTCTGGCCACTCTGGCCCTCACAGCCGCACCATCTTTCGCCATGGCGATGGGATGCAGCTACGGACATGCGAAAACTGAAGATGTCGCGATGTCCTGTGCGGAAGGTTCGGTCTACAGCGCTGACGAAAAGCGCTGCGTACCAACCACGGGTTAAGTCACATTTTTCCCTCAAGATACTTGGGCGGCGGCATCGCCGCCCTTTTTCTCTGTCTGACCGTCGGTCCGGCAGCAGCGGTCGGCTTGAACGATGACGAACCGCCAACTCCCAGCGAGACCACTACAGAATGTGGCGAAGGGCTTATTTGGGACGACGCCACAAAAACATGCGTGACCCCGGAAGAAACGTCCAACGACCAAGCCAGCCTTTACAGAAACCTGCGCGAACTCGCCTGGGCCGGACGTCTCGACGACGCACGACGCGTTTTTAAACTGCTCCCAGTTTCGGATGAAACACTTACATATCAAGGATTTATTG
>CAYPVG010000450.1:0-3432 GCA_964414085.1 uncultured Boseongicola sp.
TGTGTCGAACGCCAAAAGTGCACCCGATGCTTCAGGAACGGCCGCGGTCGGGTCAATCCAAGTGAGGTTGGCGACACCGCCTATGTTCAAGAACGCGCATGGGGTGGCGGCCCCAATCTTTGCGGCCAGAGCAAAGTGATAAAACGGAGCCAAAGGAGCGCCCTGCCCGCCCAGCGCCATATCGTTCGTCCGAAAGTCCCAAACAACGGGGCATTCCAAAACCTCGGCCAGGATCGCCCCATTGCCTGCCTGGTGCGTGTGCGCGTGGTCCGGGCGATGAACTGTCGTTTGACCATGAAAACCGATGACATCAGCCCCATCGAATTTGGAGAGGAGCTCCGCGTGAGCGTTTTCGACAACTTCGGCGGCGGCATCGACTTCCGGCCCTTCCCACTTGCCCAAAGCGGATTTCAGAACCGCGCGTTCGGGGTCGGTGTATGGCCGGTACGCGTTGTCTCCAAACTCGAACACCGTGTGCCCATCAGTTTTGATCATGGCCGCGTCGATGCCATCCAAAGACGTTCCAGACATCGCACCCAAGCTCCAGATCGCTGATGTGTCCGACATGCCTTTCCCTCTCCTGACGTGCGGAGTATACCCCCGCGAAAGCCCGAGCCACTTGGGCATGCAGCATAGACGAAGGCCCATGACCTACCACCCGAAATCTGACTTCCTCGCGACAATCATAGAGCGTGGCTTCCTGGCGGATTGCACCAACCTGCAAGAGCTGGACGAAGCCTTTCTGGCAGGGGTCGTTCCGGCGTATATCGGCTATGATGCGACGGCCAAGTCGCTACACGTTGGGCATCTGCTGAACATCATGTTGCTGCGCTGGTTCCAAAAGTGCGGCGGCAAGCCAATTACACTGATGGGAGGTGGCACCACGAAGGTCGGTGATCCGTCATTCCGGGCAGATGAGCGGCCGCTTTTGACGCCTGAGGCGATCGACGAGAATATCGCAGGCATGCAAGTGGTATTCGACCGGTATCTCGACTACGGCGACACGGGCACTGGCGCGCTGATGCTGAACAATGCCGAGTGGCTTGATGAGTTAAACTACCTCGACTTCCTGCGCGACATCGGACGGCATTTTTCGGTGAACCGTATGTTGAGCTTTGAAAGCGTCAAATCGCGGTTGGATCGCGAGCAATCATTGTCGTTTCTCGAGTTCAATTACATGATCCTTCAGGCCTACGACTTCCTCGAGCTGAACCGCCGATATGGCTGCCTGTTGCAGATGGGCGGATCGGATCAGTGGGGCAATATCGTCAACGGGATCGACCTGACACGCCGTGTGCTGGATGCCGAGATTTACGGCCTGACGACACCGCTTCTGACGACGTCTGACGGGCGCAAAATGGGCAAAAGCCAGGGTGGAGCGATTTGGCTGTCGGCCGATATGCTGTCGCCCTACGAGTTCTGGCAATTCTGGCGGAACACGACGGACGCCGATGTGGGCCGTTTCCTGAAGCTTTATACCGAATTGTCGGTGGATGAGTGTGATCGTCTGGGCGCGCTTGAAGGATCTGAGATCAATGACGCTAAGATCATTCTCGCAAATGAAGTGACATCCCTTCTGCATGGTCGCGAGGCGGCTGAGGCGGCTGAGGCGACGGCGCGTGAAGTATTTGAACAAGGCGGTGTTGGAGACGACCTACCCACGGTGGCATTGCCTGCAGGCGACGTGGCTGATGGTATTTCGGCGGCGCAGCTGTTCGTACGTTCCGGGTTGGTGAAATCCGGCAAGGAAGCCAAACGGCTGATCGCTGAAGGCGGCGCAAAGGTGAACGACGCAGCCGTGAGCGATGCTGGTCAAATGTTCGCAACATCCGATTTCGGAGAAGCCTTGAAGCTGTCAGCCGGAAAGAAGCGGCACGCGCTGGTAAAGCTGGACGGCTAACACGTGACGGTCTTCACATATTGTGTCGTTCTTGCCGGTGTCATCGGCTTTCAGATTGCGCTTATCTTTGGTGCACCTTGGGGGCGTCTGACCCAAGGTGGCGCTAACGAAGGCCCCTTGCCGACCAAAGGCCGGGTACTTGCAGGAGTATCGATCCTGATTTTGATCGGGATGGGTGGCGCGGCGCTCTCTACAGCAGGGAATTGGCCGAATTGGCCCGTATGGACAGTTTGGCCCGCGCTAGCGGTTCAGGCTCTGAGCTGCCTGGCGAATTGGGTCACGCCGTCCAAGCCGGAGCGACGGTTATGGGGACCGATCACAACAGGTATGCTGGTCCTCTTGATTGCTGTCGCGTTCTTTTGCCCCCCCATGTTCTTTCTGGTGGAAATACACTCAGGGGGTCCGGGGGCAGGATGCACCCGGCGGATCGCCGCGCGTCAGCGCGGCGAAACCTAGCTTTCACCAAGCATCCATTCCCCATCCGGGAAGAACGCATGGAAGGCAAAAGCGAACATCACATCGTGGGGAACATCGTTGCCGTTGGCATCACGAACCCGCACGGTACCGACATCACGCCCGGCGCCAACGGTGTATTGGTCGAGCGCTGACGCCTGCCCCGAACGCCAAGTGATCGTGACGCCTCCTTCGGTGATTTCTTCTTCGTCGCGCAAGCGATCGAAGGTCCAGGCTTTGTCGTCCACGCGCACGACCCGCATCAGCGCCGGGATATCATGTGGTGGGAGCTCTCCATTGTAGAGGAATGGCCTTCTCGAGCTGTCATAGCCGACGTAGGGGTTGCGTCCGTATTGGCGGCGCCATGGTGGCTCGGCCATCACCAGACCGTCCGGGTTACGATCTTTGAACTCCTTCCAGCTTTCCATCCACGTTGGCAAAGCGGTCAGTTCTACGCCCGTCAGCTCGCCAACGATTCCGGTCCCTACGGCCTGTTGCCACCAGCTCTCTGTTTCGCGGTCATACATGACCATGTCGGAGTTTCTGAGTTTACCCGACACGCCAAAGCTCAACACTCGATCGCCAACTCGTCGGTCGAATGTGAGGCCTGAGTTGCAGAGCGGACAGTAGGTCACCGCGACCGGGATGCCTGCGACGGTATCGTTCACGATCTCATGCCACGTCAGATAGCGAATGGGATAGGCGCGCGGCTCGGCTCCGTCTATCTCGAGTGTGATGACTGGCTCGCGGTCTTCGATCCGCGTTTCGCTGTCCGCCGGGATAAAGGAGACGTCGTCCAGAGCCGGTATGCCGTCTTTCGGAGGGCCGCCAGACATGATCTCACGCCAATTGTCTATCGTTGTGATTTCGAAATCCGTGTCCGGCCATTCGGACTTCCAAAGAACCGGATTTGCCTTGGCCGCTGAGACGCCGGTCGCAAAAACCAGCGCTGAGGCCGCGATCAGATGAGTGAGACGCATGGGGTATCCTCCATTGATAGTACCAATGTGGCGCAAGCAAGCGCGCAGTCCTAGCCCGCTCACGGGAGGTTGATCACGCGGTTGAGATCAAGAACGGCT
>CAYPVG010000451.1:0-5587 GCA_964414085.1 uncultured Boseongicola sp.
CGCGACCAGATTTTGATCACTTCGTTGCGGCCTGACTCGCGCGACTTTTCGGCCTTCTTGAGGACATAAGAGTCAACAAAAGGACCTTTCCATACGGAACGGCTCATATCTTAACGGCCCTTCTTCTTGGCGTGACGCGAACGCAGGATAAGCTTCGACGACGCCTTGTTCTTGTTGCGGGGACGTGCACCTTTGGTCGGCTTGCCCCAAGGCGAAACCGGGTGACGACCACCAGAGGTCCGGCCTTCACCACCACCATGTGGGTGATCAACCGGGTTCATCACGACACCACGTACAGATGGGCGGATGCCCTTGTGGCGGTTGCGACCGGCTTTACCGAAGTTCTGGTTCGAGTTGTCGGGGTTCGACACAGCACCAACCGAGGCCATGCACTCCTGACGCACCATGCGCAGTTCGCCCGAAGACAGGCGGATCTGAGCGTAGCCACCATCGCGGCCAACAAACTGTGCGTAAGTACCAGCAGCACGAGCGATCTGCCCGCCCTTGCCCGGCTTCATTTCGATGTTGTGGACAATCGTCCCGATAGGCATGCCCGAGAACGGCATTGCGTTGCCCGGCTTAACGTCAACTTTGTCGCCAGCGATCACCTGATCGCCAACAGCCAGACGCTGAGGGGCAAGAATATAGGCCTGCTCGCCATCATCGTATTTTACGAGGGCGATAAAGGCAGTCCGGTTCGGGTCATATTCGATCCGTTCAACCGTTGCGGCGACGTCAAACTTGTTCCGTTTGAAGTCAATGACGCGATAAAGACGCTTTGCGCCTCCACCACGACGACGCATCGTGATCCGTCCGGTGTTGTTCCGTCCGCCATTCTTGGTCAGGCCTTCTGTAAGGGCCTTGACCGGGCGTCCTTTCCAAAGCTCCGAACGGTCGATCAGCACCAGCCCGCGCTGGCCCGGCGTCGTCGGCTTATACGACTTGAGTGCCATGCTTTCTGTCTTCCGTTTGCTTCGTGCCGAGTGTGATCCCGGCTTTTCAGTTTAAAGGGCCCCGAAGGTCCCAAGGTTCAAATTGGCTTTCGCCAAAAAACACCACCCCGGACGAATCCGGGGTGACGCAATGCGCGGCTTATAGGGAGTGTTTGGCTGTGTGGCAAGAGGCGTGATTGGTGGGAATTTGAAGGTGGGAAATCAAAATCCCCACCCCTCACACCAGACCGAACATTACCAGTTCGGTCCTTGCGCCCAATTCAGTGGTTTATCTGCGACGACGGCGCATGGCAGCGAGACCGCCGAGACCACCGAGTAAAAGCCAACCAGCCGCCGGAAGCGGGATTTCATTTACGAGAATATCGTCGAGTCTCGCGTTCGCGTCCCCCGCGGCCGACCAAACGGCCTTGCCGATGTCTAGCCCCAAATCATTCAGGCTAATGACATATCCGTAGTTCTTACAGATCATCTTGTCGAAGCAATCGGCCTGGTTACCGGGATCAGAACCCTCGCCATCAAACCAGGCGATATCGAGCCCAAAGGCCTCCACATCCGCAAATGATTGCAAGTTTCCAAAGAAAAACGACTCCACAACCGAACCGTTGAAGCTGTCATAAAGATCCAACGTGACGAAGTTGGTTGGGCTGCCGGTTTGTTCGTCGCCGATCGCACCATTCCCGGTATTCAGGAAGTAGAAGCTGAAGAGATCAAAGTTCTCTTCGTCAGCTCGGTACAATGTAGGTTCGATTGTTTGCGTTGTCTCGATCGTACACTTGCCGTCGGCGCACAGACCGCCCTGGATGTTGACAGGCTCCATGATGTAGCCGCCAACTTCATAGGACTTCTTACCCATTTCATTGACGATCTGGCCTCCGTCACCGCTTGCTCCATCGAAATCGATAAGAAGAGTCGCGGCATTGGCAGCAACCATTGACGACATCGTGACCGCACTGGCCGCGAGTAAAGTATTGATAGCTTTCATAGTTTTTGCCCCCACAAAAACAAAGTATTCTTCAAAAAAACTCGGCAAAAAAGCACTAAGAAATCGATTATTAATTGAGCATATCACAGGAACTGCTTGCTTTTTGAACTATCGCGCCTGTTCGCAGGCGACGGTGCTTACCTAGCGTAAATTGGCAAAAGTTCGCCGATCTGATCGCCAAATTATATCCAAATCGGGATCAAAGCCGGAATAGATAGCAAAACTGTTTCCGTTTCACCATCGACATTGCACGAGAGGTCGATATCTGCGGCACAGATCAACAAGCAAACGATTCAGTCCATCCATACAGGGGGCGGTCCACCAAGATCAGACGACAGGAACGGCGCTATTTGGGTTCTCAGTCCAGCCTTTGCAGGCGGGTCTTAAACAGGGCCCTGAGTTCAGCCTGTGTGACTTTCGGCTTTTCCATGCCTTGTAATTGAGTATCTGGTGTGTCCGATACCTCTTGGCCGGCGAAAATACTGTCGTCGAACCAAGCTCGGGCAATATCCTCAGAGGAGTTACGCTGAACAAATTTTCGCGGAAAAAAAGCCGATACAATACCCATCGGGGCCTCACACACAACAACACCAATTGAGGCATACATACAGCCTAATTGTGGCAATTTTAGGGCGCGCGTCTTCGGGCTCCCTACCGCCAGACTCCACGGACCATCCTAAAGATTAAGATTCTGCTCATAATCATAAACGCTTGCACCACATCTAGTGTGCGACAGAGTTTCCGTGGATAGAGACACCGACGTAATACCGACGTTGTACCGACGCGATACCGACGTCGTGTCTCAGTCCAAATCACTGAATTCAAACGTATTAACCTTTCGGCCGTTGCGTCTATCAACTCATACGCGCCCGTTGCGCCAAACCATTCAAATTGATTGGGAAATGCCCTGCTGTGTCCCACCTTTGCCGCAAGATCATCCCAAAACGGTCACAATCTTGCGCAAAACGAAACAACGTATTTCCAGAAAGGCAATTTCGGCTCGGATGAGGGCATATGGCCAACGCCACAGCACCAGATAATGGCAATGATACTGCCCACGCACTGCCAATTGGATCGCAGCTGTCTGGTGGGCAGTTTATTATCAAAGGGCATCTTGGTGCCGGCGGTTTCGGCATAACCTATAGGGCGGAGGACCTCGTTCTCGGTCGGGAAATTGTACTGAAGGAGTGCTACCCCGAAGACTTCTGCGCGCGCAGCGGGCCCTCAGTCACGCCCCGTAACAAAAGCTACGCGAAACCGTTTCGCGCCATCGTTGAAATGTTCATGCGCGAAGCACGCAGCCTTGCCCAATTGCGCCACCCCAACATTGTCAGCGTGCATCGCGCATTCGAAGAAAACGGCACAGCCTACATGGTCCTCGATCTGATCGATGGTCAGGACCTCCTGACACTCATGAAGGCCGATGAACCCCCGTTGTCTCCCAGCCGCATTCGGGATGTCCTTATTCAGATGCTTGGCGCTATCGAGAAAGTTCATGAGATCGATCTGCTGCATCGCGATATCTCTCCCGATAACATCATCATTGAAAGCAATGGCACGCCTGTACTGATCGACTTTGGCGCTGCGCGCGCCGAAGCAAGCCGACGAACACGGGCCATATCATCTCTACTGGTCGTCAAGGACGGCTATTCACCGCAGGAGCTCTACGTTGCTGGCAGCGATCAAACACCCAGCAGCGATCTCTACGCCCTTGCAGCAACGTTTTATCACCTGATCGACGGAAATCCGCCGCCGCACAGCCAAACTCGACTAATAGAGATTGCGGGACGCAGACCCGATCCCTGCAAACCATTGGCCGGGCGTATACAAGGTTACGATGCCGAATTCTTGTCTGCCTTGGATACAGCCCTCAGTGTACATCCTGCGGATCGCATCCAAACGGCCTCACGGTGGCGCGCGTTAATACAGGACACATCCAACTCAGCGACCAACGCGCCGCTGCCCCGCGCAACGTCAAAGGACCTCGATCTCAGGCTTGAACGATCGCTGACGCGCCTGGTTGAAGAAACGAACGATGAAGTACGCAGATCCCAATCCCTGCCCGTAGAAAAGACTGCTCCCAAACCAGAACCCAAAGTCCAAGGAGCACCTACATGGATTGCGGAGTTCAACAAGGAAACTAGCAAACTAGAAGTTGCGGTCAGTGCACCTCCGACAGCGGCTCCACCCGCAACAAAAGTCGATCCGCCGATGTCGGCGAACAAGGGGGCCACGGACTGGATTGACCTTGCAAATCAAAAACAAGAACGCATCCGCGAAGAATTGGCTCGGGAACTCGAAGCACTTGGTTTGGGGGATGGCCTACAAGAGAGCCCCAATGCACCAGACACAGAAGCAAATCTCGATCCGGCAACAGAACAAAAGCCCAAAACGCCAATCCCGCCAAATCCGCCTACCGTTTTGCCGGGACGCCTTGCTGCAGGCCTCTTTGTTTGCGTGGCATTGATGTTTGTCATGCGCGCTTATGATCGACCTGTCGGGCCCGTCGATCTCGTTAAAGCCCGCGATATGGCGACTACACCCACACCCGTTAAAGAACCGATCAATGAGATCATTCCGATCTGGGCGAACCGAAGCGAACCATAGCAGTGCAAATCGCGCCTTAACGACGGTGACCAAAACACTGTTCTTCGTCTTATCTGTTGAGCGAACACGCAAGTAAACGACACACCACACGTATGGTTAACTAGTTGCTCATGAAACGGTGATACATCCAACGTCAATCCGTCCAGACGTTCGGAGACCATCTTGTCGACGTCCGCGTTGGCTCGAGCCCATCAGTGTTTCTGACCTGTCAGACCAATCAAAAAAAGCGCCCCGAAAATACGGGACGCTTTCAAATTCGTTAACGATTTCTGACCTTAGAGACCGGTCGTCACGTCAATAGTATTGCCTTCCTCGAGCGTTACATACGCCTTTTTGACGTCCTTACGCTTGCCCAGCTGGCCACGGAACCGCTTGACCTTGCCTTTGGAGATGGTCGTATTCACGGCCTTCACCTTAACACCAAAGAGGCCTTCAACAGCTTCCTTGATCTGCGGCTTGTTCGCGTCGATCGAAACTTCGAAAACAACCGCACCGTTTTCAGATGCCATAGTCGTTTTCTCAGTGATGATCGGCTTGCGGATCACGTCATAATGTTCAGTCTTGGCACTCATTTCAAACGAGCCTCCAATGCTTCGACACCTGCTTTGGTGATCACTAGAGTATCACTCTTCAGGATGTCATAGACGTTTGCACCCATTGTCGGCAGCACGTCGACCGTCGCAATGTTACGAGCGGCGGAAACGAAGTTCTCGTCCAGCTCGGCACCGTCGATGATCAGCGCACGCTTCCAACCAAGGTCTTTGACCTGCTTGGCCAATGCACCAGTTTTCGCATCCTTTGCAGTTGCTGCATCAAGGATAACCAGGTTGCCCGTGGCCGCTTTCGAAGACAGTGCGTGCTTCAGACCAAGCTTGCGGAATTTCTTCGTCAGCTGATGGCCGTGGCTCCGCGGTGTCGGGCCTTTGTAGATACCACCACCACGGAAGATCGGTGCATTCCGGTCACCGTGACGTGCGCCACCGGTGCCCTTCTGGCGGTAGATCTTCTTGGTCGAGTAGCTGGTTTCCGAGCGCGTCTTGACCTT
>CAYPVG010000452.1:0-3014 GCA_964414085.1 uncultured Boseongicola sp.
GGTATCTTCGCCGGAAGCGTTTCTTGAAGTTGATTGATCGAATGCGTTTTGGTGTTGAACCTCGCCAATTACAGAATCTGCTGGTTCAGAAATCTCCATATTTTCTGTCTCGAGTCGTTTTCCAGGATGCTCCCTATCCGCAGTGCAGTCGTTGACCAGATCCAAGCGAAAGTCCGGATCGAGCCCAAAGCGGTCGTGCCAACTTGGAGACTGATTAGCTCCGGTTTCAGGCACCTGCGATGTCTCTGCGCGCGTCGCGAACAATGATCCAAGACGAATGAAGAAAAAGTGCCGCGATAGCGAAGGCGACAATCAGGTCGGGCCAGGACGTACCGGTCACCGCCACAACGACCGCTGCGAGCACAACAGCCGCATTGCCAATCGCGTCATTTCGGGAGAACAGCCAGACCGCGCGGACATTCGCATCACCTGCGCGATGGGGAACCAATACCAAAGCCGCCCCTACATTCACGGCGAGCGCGACTAGAGCGAACATGCCCATAAGTTCGGCCTCGACGGGCTGTTGTGCGTAAATTCGCCAAATGGTGTTACCGACCACGCCGACCCCGAGCGCACCAAGAAACACACCCTGGATTAGTGCGGATCGCGCTCTCCAAAGCATGCTCCAGCCGATCGCAATGACTCCAAGAAGCGTGATCATACCGTCCCCGATGAAATCAAGAGCGTCCGCTTTCAGAGCTTGCGAGCCTGCAAGGAAACCGCCGATCATTTCAATCACGCCGTACCCTAGATTGAGCGCGATGACGATCCAGAGGACCCTCCGATACCCGGCGGTCAAATGGTGCGGGACTTCTTGCGCCTTTCCCGGCGCTACGTACGTAATCCGATCGAGGTGGTAACCAGCCTCTGAAACCGAGCGCTCAACAGCCTCTAACCGCTCGTCGCCAAGCGCTACGTTCAGCGTAAGGATTTGCGTGGCCGTCGAAACTGTCAGCTCCGTGACGCCAACCGAACGCACGGCCTTTTCAATCTTCGCGGCGCAGGAAGCACAATCCATGCCTGTCACTCGATATTGAACGGATTGGGCCAAGGTGTCGGCTCCCGATTGATCTAAAAAATGGCACACCGACCCTTGGCTACTGCAGTTCGAACGTCTAGCCACGCCCGTGTGTATCTTGTGCTCTCAAAGTGCCCAAAGCGGGACCGTCTCACTCTGGTGGTGCTATTTGTCCATGCGTAGCAGGCTAAATTGAAAAGACTGCGGGCTGCCCCACGGTGTGGTGTGCCTATGCATCCGTTGCGCGACAAGGGAAAAACGTTCGCCCAACGTCTTTCTTAACCCCTCCGGTTCATAGCGAACCACTGGCAGGCCACTGCACTTCTTGGGGCCGTCGAGCGCAAATGTCGCGATGATCGCGTGACCGCCCGGGATAAGGCAGCCGCATAGCCGATCCCGGTAGGCGGTTCGGTCTTCCGCATCAATCAAGAAGTGAAACACAGCTCGGTCGTGCCAAATGTCATAACTGCGATCGGGTTTCCAGGTGGTTACATCGGCTTCAATCCATTCAATTTTCTTGCCGACTGCACCAAGTTGACTACGAGATCGATCGAGCGCCGCGGCGGAAATATCAAGCACCGAAACGTCACTAATCCCTCTCTTGATCAAGCGCTCGGCAAAGCGAGATGTTCCTGCGCCTATGTCGATCACCGATGATCCAATGTCGATGCCGGCCAGTTCGCAAAGCTCCATGGAGATCGCCGGGTCATCCTGATGCCAACTCAGTTGGGTGTCGTTTTTCTCTCGGTAGACTTCTTCCCAATGGCTGGCTCGCTCATCCGCCATGATTGCTCCACGTAATCCGCTCCGGCCGCGATCATGTCCAAATCAGCGAATGTCTGCAACGTCCGCTCAGCGGAACTTCAGGAATTTTGCGTGAATGACCGCTGTCGGCACGAGCAGACCTTCAGTTTCAAAAAACGGACTGACGCTTAGCAAGGGCCGCTTTTTCCGTGACCGGACGTTAAGCAGAAGCGGTGCAATGACGGCTCAGCGGACAAAACTGCCGATAAGTCTTATTGTTGGGATGAGTGATGACGGCCCTTAGCTGCCGTTGACCTTTCGACTAGGATGCTGCGGTCGCAGCCCGCATTCTCTAATAAAGTTTCCGGAACCGGTGGGCGCATGTTGAGTGCTTGATGCGGCCGGGTGTGATTGTACTGCCTGAGCCAGTGGTTGATGACGATCTGGGCCTGCTCGGTCGTCGTGAACCACTCCGCATTGAGAACCTCTCGACGCAGTGTCCCGTTGAATCGCTCATTGTAGCCGTTCTCCCAGGGTGATCCCGGATAGATGCGGATCGGCTTGATGCCAACGCGTCGAAGCCAGACCTGCATAGCTTCAGCAGCGAACTCTGGTCCATTATCGGATCTTATGTACTCTGGGGTGCCGTGCCTCAGGAGCAGCGGATAAAGCGCTTCCAGAACATCGTCAGCTCCCATCCTGGTGCGTACCGTCACTGCCAAGGCCTGCCGGGTGTACTCATCCAGCACCGTGAGCATCTTGTAGCTGCGCCCATTGCTGAGCTTGTCGTGTACGAAGTCTATTGCCCAGACGTGGTTTGGATGGGCTGGTCTCAACCGGATGATGGAACTGTCCTTGTGGTAAAGCCGTCGTCGCTTCTTGTGTCGCTGTGGAAGCTGTAACCCTTCCTCACGCCAGAGCCGCTCGACCTTCTTGTGATTGACCCGCCAGCCCTCGACGTGAAGCAGCTCCGTGACCTTGCGATAGCCATATCGACCGTACTGCTTTGCCAGCCGGATGATCGCCAGCCGCAATGCATCGTCGTCTTTCGGCGAAGGTCGATATTGCAGGGAGCTCCGCGCCAAACCAATCACCCGGCACGTCCGCCGCTCGGACGTCGCGAGCTTCTGGCGTGTATGAATGACGGCCTGACGGAGCTCCTCTGTGGTCAGGCCCTGGGCTTTAGATGGTTCAGGCTTTCCTTGAGGATGAGCTTGTCCAGCTCGAGCTCGGCGACGATCTTCTTCAGCCG
>CAYPVG010000453.1:0-6012 GCA_964414085.1 uncultured Boseongicola sp.
ATGGTGTTGCGACGCTCCACCACCGATTGCGCTTGACCAACTGCCTTTAGCAAGGCGCTGCGCTCAATCGAAAACTTCATCCTCACGCTCCCTCAGTTGCCGGGAGAGACACCCTATCGGTTTTTCCCCCTAGCGCAATGGTTGAGCCGGACTTTCCCGCCTCCCTCAGCGAGCGTCAAGGGCAGACGGCATTATTGCGCATCGTAACAAGTTCGAAACCCAGTTTTTATGCGTTATCAGGCTTCCAGAGACCGACGCAGGAGCTCCAGATCGTCCGCAATCTGGCTGTCTTGTTGCTTCAGCTCTTCGATCTTCCGGACACCGTGCATAACCGTCGTGTGATCACGTCCGCCGAACCGACGCCCAATCTCAGGTAACGATCGGCTCGTCATTGTCTTGGCCAGATACATCGCCACCTGACGCGGCCTCGCAAACGTGCGAACCCGCTTTGGTCCAATAAGATCGCTCAAGCGGATATTGTAGTGATCGCTGACTTTGCGTTGGATTTCTTCGACGGTGATCTTCCGATCGGAATGGCGGAGGATGTCGGACAAACAATCCTGGGCCAATTCCAAAGTCACTTCTCGCCCAACGAGCGCACCGAACGCGAAGAGTCGCATCATTGCACCCTCAAGAACACGGACATTGGTCGAAATGCGATGAGCAAGAAATTCCAGAACGCCATCCGCAATGACCAAATTCGGAAATTGCTCTGAATACTGATCCATCTTTTGCTGCAGTATGCCCAAACGCAGCTCGTAGTTGGTTGGGTGAAGATCGACCACCAACCCGGACTGAAGTCGGCTCACGATCCGATCCTCAATTCCAGAGATTTCAGTCGGTGCGCGATCAGATGACACGATAATCTGCTTCCCCTGATCGACTAAAGCGTTGAACGTGTGGAAGAATTCTTCTTGCGTGGCATCTTTGCCGGCAATGAACTGAACATCGTCAATCATTAAGACGTCGACGGAACGGAACAGCTGCTTGAAGGCAATCATATCCTTGTCGCGCAGCGCCTGCACAAAGCGGTACATGAATTGCTCGGCGGATAGATAGACAATCCGAAGGCTCTTCTCGCGGCGTTGTAATTCCCAGGCAATAGCGTGCATCAGGTGCGTTTTACCCAAGCCAACACCGCCATAAAGGAACAAAGGGTTGAAGGTTACTGGACCGCCCTCAGAAACACGGCGCGCGGCGGCATGGGCCAGCTCGTTCGGCTTGCCGACGACAAACGTGTCAAACGTGAAGCGTGGATCAAGCGGGGCGCCAGGAAGGTCGTTATCCTCATTTAGAACTTTCGGTTTCGGTGCTGTTGGGCGTTTGGCAGGCTTGTTTTGTTGCGGCACTGAGAAAGCTACGCGCGTTACAGGCTCACCCGCGACCGACAGCTGATGCAGAATCTTGTCGCCAAAGTTTCGGGATACCCAGTTGCCCATGAACTGCGTTGGGACTAAGAATGTCGCAACCCCATCCGTCAGTTCAGAAAACTCGAGGGGTTCAATCCAGTTCGTATAGTTGTTTTTGCCAACGGACTTCTGAAGTTCGCCGCGGATTGCTTCCCAACTGCCCTGTTCCATTTACTGCCGACCCGTCCCGTTCGCGTTTCTTGTTTAAGACTGACGCCATGTCAGCCCCCGGGCCTTCCATCCATTGAGGCCGCCCCGGTGTCCCTCTGGATCCAGATCGCCCTCAAAGCCTTCGGCTACGTTAATGCAGTCGGCGTCGACCTCGCTTGCGGCGAGATGTTCGGCAACCACGTTGGCAGCCCGAAGGGAACGCACGCCGGACCGACAGATGAAAAGAAGCTTGGTGGGTATTTGATCCCCTAAAGCTTCCATCACCTCGGCCACGAACTGCGGGTTAACGGACATGTCGGGAAAGAACGCCCATTCGGTGAATATCACCGTTTGGCCAACTTCCTCTAAGTCAGGAACGCCGACGTATCCCCACTCGGCGCAAGTCCTGACGTCAATGAGCCTAGCGGAGGAATCCTCCTCCAAAATCTGCCACGCAGCATTGGGATCCACGCTCCCAATGCGTCGGCTCGATGCCCCGCTCATTAACCATGTCCCCCCAAGGACGATGTGAATCGCAAGGACACGTTAGGACGGTGTTTGGCGCGCTCGCAACAAGCCTTTGCGCTTGACTCTGAGTTTGTCGCCGCGAATCCCATCGGGGTTGCAGAAATGCCGAGCTTAGAGTCTCGCGAGGTCAAACGCTTAACAAAAAACGCGCCCAGAATCGGGCGCGTTCAAAAAAAATTTCTGACCAATTAGCCGAGCGCTTTTACGCGGGCCGAAAGGCGAGACATTTTCCGTGCCGCCGTGTTTTTGTGATAAACGCCTTTGGTGACGCCGCGCATCAATTCGGGCTGAGCAGCGCGAAGTGCGGTGGAAGCTGCGTCCTTGTCTCCCGAAGCAATTGCCTCTTCGACTTTACGCAGGTGTGTACGGATCCGCGAACGGCGGGCTTTGTTGACAGCAAATTTGCGAGCGTTCTGACGCGCGCGTTTTTTGGACTGGGGCGAATTCGCCATGTGATTTCCCTTTCATCGGGTCTTGTTCAAAACTCTTGCGCAAGAGCCCAATGCCGGGTTTTCACTTACCGGATCCATCTGGCCAAAGCGGGCCTCACGCGCATATGCGGCGCTCAGTACGAGATTCGAAGCACTTTGGGAAGACCCCTGCGTACTTTTTGACTATTTGTCCCGAAACTGTGCTTCGCGCTTCTCGGTGAAGGCAGACATGCCTTCGGTTTGGTCATCCGTGGCAAAGAGCGCATGAAATAACCTGCGTTCTGACAACAGCCCCTCAGCAAGCGTGGTTTCGTAGCTCCGGTTCACGGCTTCTTTGACGGCCATCGTCGCGAGCGACGATTTCTCAGCTATTTTGGTAGCAGCGGAAAGCGCTTCTTCCATAAGCTTTTTGGCTGGAACCACGCGACTGACTAGGCCTGCCCGCTCGGCCTCTTGTGCGTCCATAAAGCGGCCCGTCAGATGCATTTCCATCGACTTGGACTTCCCTACGAAGCGGGTCAACCTTTGAGAGCCGCCAAGTCCAGCGACTACACCTAGATTGATCTCGGGTTGCCCGAACTTGGCTGTGTCTGCGGCAATGATGAAGTCGCACATCATTGCCAATTCACACCCGCCACCCAGTGCATACCCGGCGACAGCGGCAATTATCGGTTTCCGGCACCTTGCAATCGCTTCGGCGTCAGATGCGAGGTAATCCTTGGAAAACACATCAACGAAACTCAGCTCTGCCATCTCAGTAATGTCGGCACCTGCCGCGAATGCTTTTTCAGACCCTGTTATGACGATGCACCGAATGCGGTCATTCTGATCCGCGTCTCGGACTGCCTGAGCAAGCTCTGAGAGCAGCTCGGCGTTTAGCGCATTGAGTGCTTCTGGACGATTAAGTCGTATCGTTGCGACACTGTCTTCGACATCGAGGATTATCGTATTGTAAGCCATTCTCATTCCGCTCCTGCGGCCAAGTTAGACCTTGAGGCTTAGCATTCCGCCGGTTGGGTTCAAGTTATCTTTGGCATCTCGGACAATAGTATGTGGACCTTCCGGACTGCACGATACGAGCAATTTTACCGTCGCAGCCGTCCGTTTGGCACGGTTTGTCTTCGCGATCATAAGCGCGAAAGGTGTGTTGAAAGTATCCAAGTTCGCCGTCTGCCTGACGGTAATCGCGAAGAGAAGAGCCACCGGCCGCGATGGCCTCGTTCAAAACATCTCGGATGACCGGCACAAGCCGTGAGATGCTGTTTTGCGAGACGTTTTTGGCTTTGCGCCTTGGTGATATACCTGCCCGGTTGAGAGCCTCACTCACGTATATATTGCCGAGGCCTGCGACGATTTTCTGATCAAGAAGCGCAGTCTTCATAGGAGTGTTTCGACCTCTCAACGTCCCTTCAAGGTATTCCTCATTGAAGCCGTTGCCGAGCGGTTCGGGGCCAATGTCTCTTAGTAGCCAGTGCGACTCGATCTCGATTGTGGAGGTGAGATCCATGGCGCCGAACCGTCGCGCATCATTGAACGTTACCCTAGGGCCGTCCTCTATATGGAAGATGACGTGATCGTGCTTTTGTGGGATTTCGGCGGAGTGGTGGAAGCTTCCGAGTTCTTCGTCAGATATGAGAATTCGACCTGACATACCGAGATGGATGATGAGGGTTTCGCCACTGTCCAGGTCCATCAGGATGTACTTTGAACGGCGCCTCAGCGCCGAAACCATCTTTCCGGTCAACCTTACGGCCATGTTTTCGGGAAAAGGCCAACGCAAATCAGGCCGCCGGACTTCCGCGCGGAGGATAACTTTGCCCTCCATCGCAGGCCTCATTCCGTTTCGAACTGTTTCTACTTCTGGCAATTCGGGCATGTCTTCGCCGTAACTTTCCTGTCTGGTAAATCTTAGATCGCGCACAAACACAGAATTACAAGCCGACAGGACACAGTGTTGCGACTTACTTTCACAGTGGGTTCATCGCGTTTGTCACTTCACGCGTCAGGCTATATCCAACAGAAATCAAAGAAAGACTCGCCAGGTAACGCAAAGTATGACGGAAAAAACAACTCATTTCGGGAACCGTGAGGTTCAAGAAAGCGAAAAGGCGGGTCTGGTCCATGGCGTCTTTACGAACGTGGCGTCGAAATACGACGTCATGAATGACGTCATGTCGGTTGGCGTCCATCGGCTGTGGAAAGAAGCGATGATGGATTGGATCGCGCCACGTGCCGGACAGCGTCTTTTGGACGTGGCTGGTGGGACAGGCGATATTTCATTTCGGTTCCTAAAACGAGCTCAAGGTGCAGAAGCCGTCGTATTAGACATGACGGAGAGCATGTTGGTCGAAGGCCGGAAACGTGCGGAAGCAGAAGCCCTGTCCGCGCATTTGAACTGGGTAACGGGTGACGCGATGGCGCTCCCGTTCGAAGACAACTCATTTGATGTGTATACAATCTCATTTGGTATTCGGAATGTCACTCGCATCCCTGATGCATTGAGTGAGGCCTACCGAGTACTGCGCCCCGGCGGCCGCCTTATGGTCTTGGAATTTTCGCAACTGCCGAGCGACGGCATGCAAAAACTCTACGATCTATACTCGTTCAATGTCATTCCTCGTATGGGCGAGCTGATCGCAAGTGATCGCGACAGTTATCAATACCTTGTCGAGTCTATTCGCAATTTCCCGGATCAAGAGACTTTCGCCGAAATGATCCGAACAGCTGGGTTCGAGCAGGTCAAGTATCGGAACTTGTCTCTGGGTATCGCTGCACTGCATTCGGGCTGGAAACTCTAGGTGCGTGGACCCCACAATATTCTGCGGTTGATCCGCACGGGTGCCACGCTTGAGCGAACCGGTGCCATGAGCGTTGTTTTGGAGGCGTTCAATGCCCCTGCTCCACTCAGAATTGCCGCACGTTTCTTGGGGTGGCCATTCAAATGGTTGGGCTACAAGGGTGACCCGAACCTTCCTCCGGCCACGCGGGCTCTGACCGCACTAGGGCCGGCCTACATTAAGTTTGGGCAAATACTCTCCACGCGGCCGGACGTCGTCGGAGACGAACTCGCGCTGCAGCTGCGAGTCCTTCAAGACAAGCTTCCGCCCTTCTCAACACAGATCGCCAAAAGCACGCTCGAGAAAGAGCTAGGCGTGACCGTCGAAGAGGTTTTTTCTGAATTTTCCGAGCCGGTGGCCGCTGCGTCAATTGCACAAGTCCATAAAGCTGTTCTGGGCGGTACCGGCGAAGAGGTTGCAGTCAAAGTTCTAAGACCTGGCATTGAACGGGCCTTCCGCAAAGACATCGACGCTTTCTATTTGGCTGCGAGCTTGATTGAGACTATCGCGCCCGCGACCAGACGGCTTCGGCCAACCGACGTTATTTCGCATTTCGAAGGCGTTGTGATGGGCGAACTGGACTTGAGGCTTGAGACTGCCTCCGCCGCGGAGTTTGCGGCCAATACAGCAGGCGATGAAGGCTTCGACGTCCCGGAA
>CAYPVG010000454.1:0-6986 GCA_964414085.1 uncultured Boseongicola sp.
AAACTCGATTACTTGAGTTCGACTTCGGCGCCAGCTGCTTCCAGCTTGCCTTTGATGTCTTCTGCTTCTGCTTTGTCGACGCCTTCTTTGACAGCTTTGCCGCCAGCTTCGACGAGGTCTTTTGCTTCTTTGAGGCCAAGACCAGTGATGGCACGAACTTCTTTGATCACGTTGATCTTGGAAGCACCAGCCGACTTGAGGATGACGTCAAATTCAGTCTGCTCCTCGCCGCCGCCAGCTGCGTCGCCGCCACCAGCAGGACCAGCCATCATTACTGCGCCGCCAGCTGCGGGCTCGATGCCATACTCGTCCTTGAGGATGGTTTTCAGTTCTTGTGCTTCGAGAAGGGTCAGACCCACGATCTCTTCAGCAAGTTTCTTCAGATCAGCCATTATACTGTTTCCGTTTCCTAAGATGTGTCTAACGCGTAATTTCACCTACACGCAGATCTCAAAGATCACGCCGCTTCGGCGTTCTCCTCGATGGTTGAGAGAATGCTCGCGATGTTCGAAGCAGGAGCGCCAATCGCGCCAGCGATGTTCGAAGCAGGTGCGCCGATGCAGCCAACGATAGAAGCAATAAGCTCCTCGCGAGACGGCATGTCAGCAACAGCTTTGACACCAGCGGCGTCTAGAGCGTTCTCGCCCATAGCACCACCAAGGATTTCCAACTTCTTGTTGTCCTTGGCGTACTTGTCCATGACCCGGGCCGCGGCCGTTGGGTCTTCGGAATAAGCGAGAACGGTCATACCCGTCAGAAGGTCACCGAGGCTTTCGTTCGGTTTCCCCTGAAGGGCGATTTTGGCGAGCCTGTTCTTGGCGACGCGAACGGAGCCTTCGACTTCACGCATCTGCGCACGAAGGTCCTGCATCTCGGCAACCGTGAGACCCGCGTAGTGGGCAACCACTACAACGCCAGAGCTTTCAAAGATTTGGCCGAGTTCCTCGACCACTTTCTCTTTCTGGGCTCTATCCACAGTTTCACTCCAAATTTGGGAGGCGAACCCCCCGGCTCAAGTCGAGGTGCTGATGCACCCCACGAGTCCTTACGGGTCCGTCGTGAATAGTCGCCCCGAGCCAAAGCGGCCGGTTCGAATTCCTCTGTTCCCGTCTCAGGCAGGAATTATTGGCCTTCACCAACCCACCGTCTCGGACGAAATGTCCAAAGTTGGTGCAAGCACCAGCCCGGACGGGCGGCGTATAAAGGCCAAACGAGTGATGCGTCAAGAGGGGAATTCAAAAGCCAGCGAGGTCAATCCCGTGTGCGGTCCAGATACTCGCGAACCTCTTCCAGGACGGGCAAGGCAGACGATATCCGCGCCAAATCCAATGAGTTGAGCATTTTTTCGATATCTGGACCCAAAGAGGCAATCGCGTCTTCACGAAATTTGCGCCCCGCCTCCGTCAGCCAAACACACTTGGATCGTCCATCTTTCGGGTTTGGACGCATTTCGATCAATGCGGCCTTCTCAAGTCCGGTTAACGTGTGGGTCATGGTGGTCTTCGGGACCTGAAATGCCGACGCCAAAGCCATAGGGGTCGCGCCGTCCCCCAGGCGCACAAGATGATTAAGGACCGAGAAATGGCTCACTAGGAAACCGTCAGGAAGCCTAGCCTCAAATAACGTGCGGGATAATTGCCCGATGATGCCCACCTCATTGAGGAAGGCGAACACTTGTCCCGCTCCGTCTTCAGACATTCGTCAGTTTCGCCTCCAACGGCCACCTCGGGCTTACTGCCACATCAGGTCCGTACCCCAGTCGAGCAAACATTTGCACGGTTCCGCCTTCAGGGGCCAGTCGATTATGAATATCGGCATAAATCGCGTCCATTTCAGGGTATTCCTGTAGCGCCTGACTAAGAGGCTGAATGCCCAGCCCTTCTGCGGTTGCGGCAAGATTGATCCGAACCCAATCACGGCCGGCGTTTAACTGATCCAGTCGCGTGTTTGTCTCTGTCACCTGCCAAACGTGCGCCATAGCAGTATCGGCGTTTTCGAGAACCGCTGCGAGCCCCTGCGCGAAGCTCATGGAACTTCGATCCATGACCACATCACGGTTGAACAGGCCCAGGATCGAGAGCGTCTCAAACATCGGACCGCTGAAGTCGATACCATCCGGGTTTGCATTGACCTCAGCGCGGCCGATCCGGAACAGGTCCACGCTTTCTTTGTAGGTATGTGGAGTCTCGATTTCGATCACCAGCGCGTCACGCGACAACTGGCGAAGTGCGGTCACATCATTCTCCGTATTGCTGGCAGTCACGTTTGTCATGAGTGCTGCAGCAGTGATCCTCGCAAGAGCGTCACTTGGGACCGTTCGATTGATATCAAACGGCTCTTTTAGGGTGCGGCGCGTCGGAACATGGACAAAAAGCGGATCACGAGGTGCCTCAGTTGGCAAAAACCGGATGCGCGCTACCGGACGTGCATCAAGTTCGCCATCGTCAAAGCCTTCGGGGAACGGCGAGATTTCAGCAGCAAATCCATCTTCCAATGCGGCCATCCGGAGAACCTCCAGAAAACAACCAAGGCCAATGGTGATCTGACGGCTGAATGGATCCGTGTGCGGCAACAGCCGGGTTGTATCCACGTAAAGCGATACTTCGTCCGGCTTGGACAGATCGACCATCCATGGCTGTCGGTTATGAGGATTGGGAGCAAGAATTGCCCAGCTGAGCGCGCTTTTGCGTGGGTCGCTGTAGGTTCCAGCGTTTTTCCAGGGTGCCAAAGCATCATTAGGTGCACGCGAAACGTGCGCACCGGCTGCTCCTCCGGCGAGGATTACACCGCCACCAATGACGGCCAGGGTTTGTCTTCGGGTTAGGGTCATGCGAATCTCCATTAGTACGATATCGCACTAATTAGTACGATATCGTACTATAAGCAAGCATCTTGTCTGTGGCCTGTCGCTTGCTAGGTCTTTAGAAACCAAGTTTTGAAAGGACCCGATATGAAAACCGCCAAAGACTTCCTTGATGAAGCCCACGCCGTGGTACCGAAAATCTCAGCAGAAGAAGGCATCTCCAAACACAAGGCGGGCAACACAGTATTTGTTGATGTGCGCGACCCCAGCCTGATCGCCGAAAGCGGTACAATCGCGGGCGCACAGCGGGTGCCCCGCGGAATGATCGAATTCATCGCCGATCCGGCCATGGAGGCCTTTCACAATCCGGCGCTACAGAAAGATGCTGATATCGTATTGATTTGCGGCGCGGGTGGGCAGGCAGCGCTCTCCGGAAAAACGTTGAAGGAAATGGGGTATCAGAACGTTTCGAACGTAGGCGGCTTCTCAGGATGGAAAGACGCTGGCGGACCGACAGAAGATTGATATCGCGCAGTTCATGGCGATGTACGGAAGGGCAGATGCTTTAAGGGTTCTGTCCTTCCGTCTGAATCAGTCTCAAGTGAAGTAAGATTAGCGGAAGGACGAGTACGGGATATATTTAACCAAATCGCCGACCTGGATGTGCGCTTCTCCATCAGGCAACTCAACAAGGCCGTCTGCCCAAGCTAGTCCCGAAATGCGGCCAGAACCTTCCGAACGAAACACTTCGACACTCCCATCACTTGTCATTCGAGCACGCAAGTATTCACGCCGCCCTGGTTTTTTCTTCTTCTCGAATGCAGCGGGAACTTGAAAACCCGTTGGTTCGCGCCAAGGTTCCCCGGCCATGCAACCAAGAGCCGGCCGCCCAAAAATCAACGTACAGACAAGCGCCGCCACAGGATTACCCGGCAGCGCGAACAAAGGCACACCTTGCCACAACCCAAGCGCAAGCGGACGACCGGGCTTGAGCGCGATGCGCCATTCATTTCGTTGCCCGACAGCCCCAAGAGCTGCGGCGATATGATCCTCATCGCCCGCAGACGCGCCCCCCGAAGTAAGTATGGCATCAACCGTTTCAGACGCCTCGTTAAGGCGCGCAACAACAGCATCTCGATCGTCTCCAACGTGCCCCAGATCTACCGCTTCCATTCCCCAGTCGTTGATCAGAGCCAACAGCATGGGGCGATTGGCGTCATAAGTCCGTGCGGCATCGGATGTGTCGCCAGATCGCACGATCTCGTCACCCGTCGAAAGAACGCCGACGCGCAAAGGGCGGAAAACTGAAACCTCCTGCACACCGGTAGCGGCCAGCAAAGCGATTTCCGGAGGGCCAAGGCGCCCCCCTGCTTTCAGCGCCACCTCTCCGGCCGCAACGTCTTCACCTGCGCGGCGGGCATTGGCCCCTTTCTTCAAAGGACCCGAAAAGGCAACCGCCGAGCCATCTGAAGTTGTGTCCTCTTCCAAAACAACCGTATCCACGCCGTCTGGTAAGACCGCTCCGGTCAAGATGCGGATCGCGGACCCCATTGGCACCACGCCTTCATAAGCAGCACCAGCAGCAGCGCGCCCTTCGACCAAAGGCAATACCTGATCCCCGTTGCTCGTCGTTTCGTGCGCAAATCCATAACCATCTACTGCAGAATTCGCGGCCGGTGGGTTGGATCGCACCGCCAGAGCGTCCTCCGCCAGAACGCGACCCATCGCATCTTCGGGCGTCAAGCGCTCTGACAGAACCACACGCGACATCCCGTTCTTCAACCGCGCAAGGGCGTCGTCAACGGGCGTCCAGTCCACCCCCGGAGGAAGGGCAAAACAGTCGTTCTTCAAACGCGGCGGTTTCAAATCGGCCATGGCGTAGTTTACAAGCTCGTCTTCGTATCCGCTGCCCAGTATCCACCCTTCCTCGGGCGCGTCCACCGTTAACATCTCAGCCAACCTCGGTTCGGGAAGTCGCGATAAGGCTCGCGCCAGCAGCGAAACCTGCGCGCGGTCCCGTATTGAATCGTTGCTGGCTTTTACGACCGGATCAATCAGCGTCGGCCAAATCTCGACAACATGAATTTCAGCCTCGTCTTCGAAGGGCCAAACTGAAAGTTTACCTTTAAACCGTCGACGCAAACTCGACAGGGCTGCCATCCCAGTCATCACTTGCCCGCCGACAGCACCCGCGCCGCCCATCTGCCAAACTGTAAAGGCTCCGCCTTGCTCGATCTCAACAGCTCGCCGCTCAGGCATCCCATGATCGCGTCGCGCTCGACCCTTGCGTGGAAGGTGATCGATATCGCGCTTCAAGGAATTGAACCAAAACGGACCAATGCCCGCAAACCTGGAGTTCAACTCTCCTGCCAAGTCGAAACGATTGTTGCTCTCGGGTTCATCATGAAGGTGCTCGGCGAAAAAATCCCAAACTGCAGGTGTGCTCGCTCGACCCACGACATGTTCCGCAAAGCCAATGGGATACCCAAAGGGGAAATCAAACCCCAAAAGCAATCGGCGCGATGCTTGCAACTCAGCCTCTATAAGACCCTCAATCCATTCCAACGCGACAACACGATTGCGTAGATAACGAGGTTTCTGCGCTTCACCGGCAACCACGGCCGCTGCCCAGATTGCATCTTTCTTTGGTGTCGCGCCTGTGTCGTTGCCCGAATTCCAGTCAACCACGCAGAAACTGTCGAACGCCGTCAAAGGGAAAGCTCAGCCTGAATGAAATCTGCGATGCCGCCGGTATCGTTCAGATCAAATGCCGCGCACCCTTCAAAAGTCGCTCCGTTATTGGATGCAATGGCTTTGATCGATTTATCTTCAGGCGCCAAAAGCGCCGCGCCAGTCTCGGCGCGGTGAGCCTCAATTTTGGCATGCATCTCGCCCTTGAATCCCTCAACCAAAACCAAATCCACTGGCGAGAGTTTGGAGAGAAGCTCTCCAAGCGATGGTTCGTCGGCCTCTCTCAATTCCGCCATCAGCGCCCAACGAGCGCGGGATCCAATTATGACTTCGCTGGCTCCGGCCGCTCTGTGCCGGTAGGAATCTTTACCTGGCTGATCGACATCGAAAGCGTGATGCGCGTGCTTGATTGTCGAAACTGAAAAGCCCCGCTCGACAAATTCTGCGACGAGACGCTCCATAAGGCCCGTCTTGCCAGAGTTTTTCCAACCCGCGACACCGTAAACCTTCATGCCATCGCCTCCTCGGCCTTTTTCAAATCCTCAGGCGTATTCACATTGAAGAACGGATCAAGTGCGCCACTGGGGAAATCCGCCATAGCGGTGCCGTGCGAGTCCGTCCACTGAACGACCTTCCTTACACCGCCATTGAGCGCGGCGCGCAAATCTTCCCTCAGGCTCACCGGCCACAGTCCGAACGTTGGATGACGTCCATCTTTTGTTCGGGCTAATGCAATCGGCGCGCCTTGATCTTCTGCGGCCATCTGCAGCATCGGCACAAGATCGGCAGGGAAAAATGGTGTATCAGCGGCAGCCGTTACTATGTGCTCTGCGTCCCGCTCTGCCGCCCAATCAAGCCCCGCCAGAACACCCGCGAGCGGTCCAGCGAACCCATCTACGCTGTCTGCCACAACGGGTAATCCAAAACGCTCGAACCGCGCCGGATCCCCGTTCGCATTCAACGCAAGCCGATCCACCTGTGGTTCCAAGCGAGCAATCACATGATCAAGCAGCGTCGATGCGCCCAGCGGCAACAAGCCCTTGTCACCACCTCCCATTCGCGTGGCAAGTCCGCCCGCAAGGATGACACCAAAGGGTTGTTTCATTGCCCTTTCCACTCACGCGACTTCGTAGCAAAGAATTTTGGGGTAAGTCGGACAATTTGAGCCGTATCGGGAACTGGTTTCATTGACATACCTGCCCGCAAAACGACCGTTCCTTTGATACCTTGTATCGTATCAATCTCACAAACCAGCTCGATCGCTTCATTGGTCGAACGCGCTGGCTCAATCACCTGCGGCCCCTTTGCGCCTGTGACGCTTATTTTCTGAAGCAACCCCGCTCGGATCCGCATCCCGGATCAGCCGCTGCTCGCCTGACAAACATTGAAACCGCCGGCCACGCATTCTTCCGATCAAGGTCAATCCGACTTCACGTGCGATATCGACACCCCAGGCCGTGAACCCTGATCGCGACGCAAGCACTGGTATACC
>CAYPVG010000455.1:0-5283 GCA_964414085.1 uncultured Boseongicola sp.
CGCGTCCCAAGACATAGGAGGTCAAAGTGGGTTATCGCGTCGCCGTCGCTGGCGCCACGGGCAATGTGGGCCGCGAAATGCTGAACATCCTGGCTGAACGCCAGTTTCCTGCCGATGAGGTTGTGGCTCTGGCGAGCCGAAAATCTCTGGGCACAGAAGTCAGCTATGGGGATGAGACGCTCAAGACGAAGGACCTCGACACGTTTGACTTCACGGGCTTTGACATGGCGCTGTTCGCCATCGGCTCGGATGCGACAAAGATTTATGCGCCCAAAGCGGCCAAGGCGGGGTGTGTCGTCATCGATAACTCGTCGCTATATCGCTACGACCCTGAGATCCCGCTAATCGTCCCGGAAGTGAACCCGGATGCGATCGAGGGGTATTCAAAGAAGAATATCATCGCGAACCCGAACTGCTCGACAGCTCAGATGGTTGTCGCACTGAAGCCCTTGCATGATCGCGCGACCATCAAGCGGGTGGTTGTGAGCACGTATCAGTCGGTGTCCGGTGCCGGTAAGGGCGGGTTGGACGAGCTGTGGGATCAAACCAAGGCGATCTACAACCCGACGACCGAGGTCGAGCCAAGCACGTTCCAGAAGCAGATTGCGTTCAACGTAATCCCGCAGATCGATGTCTTCATGGAAGACGGGTCGACAAAAGAAGAGTGGAAGATGGTCGCGGAGACGAAGAAGATCGTTGATCCGTCGATCAAGGTGACGGCCACTTGTGTCCGCGTGCCGGTGTTTGTCGGCCACTCGGAGGCTGTGAATATCGAAACGGAAGACTTCCTCGATGAAGACGAGGCGCGTGATATTCTGCGCGAGTCGCCCGGCATCATGGTCGTCGATAAACGCGAGGCCGGTGGGTACACCACGCCGATTGAATGCGTTGGCGACTATGCGACGTTCATCAGCCGCATCCGTCAGGACAGCACGATTGAGAACGGCCTGAACTTCTGGTGCGTCAGTGACAACCTGCGCAAGGGCGCAGCGCTGAACGCTGTGCAGATTGCAGAACTTCTTGGGAATCGCATCCTGAAGAAGGGCTAACACCGTTAGAATCGGTGGAGTTTCGGGGCACCCCATAGCGGGGTGCCCTTTTCTATTGTTTCGCGTTCCGACCCAGTGCTTGTAGCGCGCCCTCATTGTAGTTCCGCTCCATAAGAAAATGGCAAAAACTGTTCCATTGGAATTGGCGCTACAATCACGCGCTTACCCCTATGTTTTTTTGGTGGTTGGACACAGTGGTGTGTTTCGTTGGTCACGGAACACCCGCAGGAGTTGAGGGATTGCCTTAGTTCCGCCTTAGTTCCGCAACAATCCCGCCCGATTTCGCGGAAAGCTTTGTTTGCACAACGAAAAGCTGCACCGGGGATGTCAGTTATGAAGCCGATCACAGAAGACCAAGTTTCGTCTTTGATGGAGGGTTTGGAAACGCGAGAGAAGCGGGCGATGAAACGTCTGTCAGATGCCGTGTCCAACTCCAGTCGCCATTCGGGTCGCGCAACGGCGCGCATCCTCAAATTCGGGCGACCGGCTTCAAGTAGCTTCAAGAAGCTCGTTTCCGCGGATGTGATCGCGCTTTCTAAAGAACGCGCGGAGAAGGCTGCAAAAAGTACTGCACACGGACGTTTCCTCTATTTGGTGCCGACCCACACGCGCTGAGGCGGCGCAACAAAGTAACCAGTTCTCCAAGCCTATTGAGCGATACTTTGGAGAACGACATGTCGATGAAATTGAAATTGCGACCGCGCGGCGATGTTGCAGTAGACCGCCTGTCTGGAAAACCGCAGGGCGCATTTCGAAGCGTGAGAGTTTCGCGCAGCCCCTCGAACAAAAACGCGCCCGAGTTCCGCTCTATCCGGAGCCGGCCGCTCAGCAGCGGCATGCTTTTCAAGCAATGATCAGAAGCGCTCGGCGCGGAGCACTTGGGCATCCGTGATAGAGACGACGCCAATGTGTTTTTCAACGACGGCAAAAGCGGCTTCGAGCAACGCGTCTAGGCGTTCCGGCTTTATTAGACATACGACGGCCACCATTCCGGTAGCACGTGAAATTTGACCTTCTCGGCTCCATGGGCCTGAGCGTCCTGATCCTGCTTTGACTGGAAGCACGGTGTAGCCGGTGACGTCGGCCTCCACGAGCGTGTCGGTCAAACGCCGTTGGAGCGCCGCCTCGATGATAATTTCCACACGTTTTGCGTCATGTGTTTCCATGGGTCAGCCTCCGATGACTAGTGTGGCTATAGCGGCGTAAATGGGAATGCCGATTACAAGATTGAACGGGAACGTTACGCCAAGCGAGAGTGTCAGATATATTGATGGCTTGGCTTCCGGCAGGGCAACCCGCATCGCAGCTGGAACCGCAATGTAAGAAGCGGACGCCGAGAGGACCATCAGAAGCGCGGCGCCACCAGCGGAAAGGCCGATCAGCAGCGCAAGGAGCAAACCACATGCGGCGCCGATAGGTGGCATCAGGACGCCGAACGCTACAGCGCCTGGGCCGAGATCCCCGCGGCTGTCGCGCAGTCCGCGACCCGCAACAAGGCCCATATCGAGAAGGAACAGGCACAAAACGCCTTGGAAGGGGGCGACAATAAATGACGAGATTGTCGCTAGGCCTTCTTCCCCCGTGATCGCACCGATGGCGAATGAGCCTACAAGGAGCACGATCGACCCGTTGGTCAGGATTTCTCGATAGAGCGCGCCGTCGGCTTGTCCCTGACCGCCGGAGCGTGAGAGGAGCCAAAGCGCCGACATGATTGCGGGGGCTTCCATGATGGCCGCAACGGCAACCATGTAACCTTCACTGTCGATAGAGCGCCCTTCGAGAACAGACGTCGCAGCGACGAATGTAACAATAGAGATCGAGCCATAGTGCGCTGCAACGGCGGCCCTATTCGTGTTGTCAAAATTTGTCAGGATCTTAAGCAAGAAGAAGGCGATTATCGGCAGTCCGAATGAGAGAACCATTCCTGCAACAAGCGATAAGACTAGTGTTGTATCGACCCCATGGGCCGCGACACCCGCACCGCCTTTGAAACCGATGGCGAACAACAGATAGATCGACATGCCCCGAGCGACGGCTTCGGGTATTGCAAGATCAGATCGTGCGAAGGCAGCGATAAGTCCGAGTGCGAAGCACAGAATAATTGGCGAGATCAGGTTGTCTGCCGCCAGTGCCAATATTTCGTTCACGCGTTCCGAGTCCTTTTAGCGAATCCGTCGCGCTCTCTTAGTGATTAGAGTTTGGCAAATCCACCGTTGTGCGGGTCGTAGTTCAAGAGACTGCCGCTCGATATATCGTTCCAAAGACCATGTAGCGTGAGATCTCCGGTTTCCACTGATTTTCGCACGAATGGGAATGTCATTAGATTTTCCAAAGAGACAACCACAGCTTCTCGTTCGAGGGCGCGTAGAAACTTTTCCTCGTCGTCCGTTTTTTCCAGCCGCTCGTAGCCGGGTCTCAAGATGTCCATCCAGCGTCCAACAAAGCTTGTGCTTTCCTCAAGCTCTGGAGCATTGCCTGAGCACATCGCGTTGCATCCGGCGACACCACCGCATGAAGAGTGCCCCATAACGATGACATGTGCGACCTTGAGGCTTGTCACCGCGTACTCGATCGCGGCCGATGTGCCATGGTGGTTGCCACCAGGTTGAAACGGGGGGACAAGGCTGGCGATGTTGCGATGAATGAAGAACTCGCCCGGGTCAGCTTCGAAAATCGACGTAGGATGTACGCGGCTGTCGCAACACGAGATTATCATCGCTCTTGGGTGCTGACCATCGGCAGCAAGATGTCGATACCACGCCTCATTGTCGGAGTAGTTGTTTGCTTTCCAGCCTTTGTAACGGCTGACAAGGTATCCAGGTAGTGGACGGGCGTGGTTCATAGTCTTGGTCCCCGAGGCCGAGAGTGCCGATAATTCGACTTAAAGACACGGCATTTTCCTCTCTCTATCAATCATTTCTTCGCTGAGCGCAATTATGCCGTGTCTCATGAGTGGTGTGGAAAGTGTGGTTGGAAGATGATGCACAATGTGGTGCCGTTTCGTCCTGTTGAGATGATTTTCGTCGATGCAGGACATCTAGTTGACTTGGCCCGGGATCGAGGTGTGCCCCGGGCCGAGTTCATTGCGCATACTGCGCTGGAAGAAATCGCGGAGCGCTTGGCGGCAGCTGAGGCGGCATGGATGGCTGGAGAGTTCGCGCGCCTAGCGAAGATCGCGCGTTCGCTTGTGGGAATGTCTGAGCAATTGGGGATGAAGACACTAGGGCACGTTGCTGGTGAATTGGCCTGCGTCGCTGCGGGTCGCGACGACGCGGCACTTGCTGCTTTGATTGCGAGATTGGTTCGAGTGGGCGAAGGGTCGCTTTCCGCCTTTGGAGATATCGCTCTTCTCTCACGCTGATCTGACCGGTCGGGGCCTTGTCGGCCTGTCTGAGTCAGTTAGGGTGGTCTCTTAGGTCACCTGAAGGCAAGACATCCATGACAGCACTCACATTTGCGACCGACACCACAGACAGTCGCCCTTTGTATCTATTAGCTAAGTCGGACGTTGACGACTGGCTTGGTGGATTGGATGACTCAGCACGCGCGTTTGCCAAGGCGAGCGGTTTCACCGGGGCCGCGGGTCAAGTCGTCTTGCTGCCGGGGCCCGAGGGGAGGGTCGCTGCCGCCGCGGGCGGTTTGGGAGACTCACAGACACAGGCCAGAAAGCGGTTTGTTGCTGGTGGTATGCGTTCCAAGTTGCCCGAGGGTGTGTGGCACCTGGAAACACGCCTTAATGCAGAAGAATTGCACGAAGCTGCGCTTGGTTGGTTGTTGGCAGGTTATCGTTTTGGGCGATATGCCAAGGCCCCAGCTCCGAAGGCTAGTTTGGTGGCACCTTCAGGCGTGGACGTAGCTTTACTTGAACGGATCGCGGGTGGTGAGGCGCTCACCCGCGATCTGATCAATATTCCCTCTAATGATATGGGGCCCGAGGAGCTTGAGGCTTCGTCTCGCGAGTTGGCGGACGCATTTGGTGCAAGCATCTCGGTGACGGCCGGAGACGATTTGATCGGTGCCGGTTATCCATTGATTCATGCCGTCGGCCGCGCTTCGCCCCGAGCACCGAGGCTGATCGATATACAATGGGGAACGGAAGGCCCGGAGGTATGTCTGGTTGGGAAAGGCGTGTGTTTTGATACCGGCGGTCTGAACCTGAAACCTGGCGGCTCCATGGGGTTGATGAAGAAGGATATGGGAGGAGCGGCAAACGTTCTGGGCCTGGCGCAGATGC
>CAYPVG010000456.1:0-3413 GCA_964414085.1 uncultured Boseongicola sp.
CATGTCGTTTCCCGAGTTGTGCGACTGGATGGTGAAGGACGCCTCATGCGATCGATGAGAGATCCGGCCCCATCCCGCCTTGCATACCGCATGAACCGACTGATGCTGACGCCGCGGTTCCGCTTTTTTCTTCGCTATGGGTTGCCTGTTTTGCTGATTGCAGCGGGCGTTGCGTTCTGGGCCTCTGACGATTCCCGGCGCCAAGACGCGTCTGACCGGATCGCCGAAGTAAAGCGGCAGATCCAGGAACGCCCCGAGTTCATGGTTCACATGATGGCCGTGGAAGATGTCAGTTCGGACGTCGCCACTGACATTCGCGCCTTACTGGCGATCGACTTTCCGTTGTCATCGTTCGATCTGGATCTCGACACCATCCGCGAACAAGTCGAGGGCTTGGACGCCGTTAAGAGTGCTTCGGTCCATATCCGCAGCGGCGGCGTGCTTTCGGTGGACGTTACCGAACGCGAACCGGCAGTTGTTTGGCGTGATAATTCCGGTCTGGTTTTGTTGGACCTTGATGGTCACAGAGTTTCGACAATTAGCGCACGCACGGATCGTCCGGACTTGCCGCTGGTTGCAGGCCTTGGTGCGGAAAATGCCATCCCCGAAGCGTTAGAGCTAATCGCGCTCAGTTCACCTATTGCAGAACGTATGCGTGGGCTCGTGCGTGTAGGCGAAAGGCGTTGGGACATCGTGATGGATCGCGATCAGCGTATCCAGTTGCCGGAAACTGGTCCGGTGACGGCGCTCAAAAAGGTGATTCAGCTGGATTCGGTTCAGGATCTTCTTGCGCGCGATATCGCAGCGATCGACTTCAGAAATCCACGCAGGCCGGTTCTTCGCCTGACCGAAGGCGCGATTGACGCCATGAATGACATCGAACTTACCGAGACAAAGGACACCCTAAGATGACCGATCTCTACGAAAGCCAGCGTGCAATGCGGGCAATGCGGCGCGCTGCGATGCAAAGGGGCGTGATCGCGCTTCTTGATGTAGGGACGTCGAAGATTGCCTGTCTCATTCTGCGTTTTGACAGCGACACCGGTTTGCCCGCTGCGGAAGGTATTGGTGCGATGGCCGGTCAAAGCCGGTTCCGCGTTATTGGCGCTGCGACCACGCGGTCGCGCGGAATTGAATTGGGCGAAAGCTGCGCCATTCAGGAAACCGAGCGAGCCATTCGAACTGCCGTGCAGGCTGCACAAAAGATGGCCAACGTACGTGTGGACCACGTCATCGCCTGTTTGTCCGGTGGACAGCCGAGGTCCTACGGACTTGCTGGCATTGTCCGTGTGGATGGCGAGGTTGTGGACGAACAGGATGTGGCGCGAGCTTTGGCGTCCTGCGATGTGCCGGACTACGGGCAGGGGCGCGATATTCTCCATGCACAGCCGGTCAATTTCGCGTTGGACCACCGGTCCGGATTGACGGATCCGCGAGGGCAGATTGGCCAAAGGCTTGCATGCGATATGCACATGCTGACTGTGGACACCGCTGTTCTGCAGAACCTGATCTACTGTCTGAAACGATGTGATCTCGAACTCGCCGGTCTTGCGTCATCCGCGTACATGTCGGGCATGTCAGCGCTTGTGGAAGATGAGCAGGAGCTCGGCAGCGCTTGCATCGATCTCGGAGGCGGAACAACCGGGCTTTCGATCTTCATCAAGAAGCACATGATTTACGCCGATAGTGTGCGTCTTGGCGGCGAGCATATTACGCAGGATATCTGCAAGGGGCTTCAGGTTTCGATGTCTGTCGCGGAGCGTCTGAAAACCTTCCACGGCGGCGTGGTCGCGACCGGCATGGACGACCGCGAGATGATCGAGATCGGCGGAGAGACGGGTGACTGGGAGCACGACCGCCGCACTGTGACTCGTGCGGAGCTTATCGGCATCATGCGTCCACGGGTCGAGGAAATCCTGGAAGAAGTTCGCGAACGGCTCGATGCAGCCGGATTCGAGCATCTGCCATCGCAGCAGATCGTGCTGACCGGGGGAGGCAGCCAGATCCCGGGTCTTGATCGTCTTGCTCCAAAGATCCTTGGCCAGAGCATTCGCATCGGTCGACCGCTTCGCGTACAGGGGCTACCACAGGCGGTCACGGGTGCCGCGTTTGCGAGCGCGGTGGGTCTCAGCCTTTTCGCGGCGCATCCGCAAGACGAATGGTGGGATTTCGAGATTCCGACAGACCGAAACGCCCATCGTTCCTTTAAGAAAGCTGTGCGCTGGTTCAGGGACAACTGGTAGGTAGCAAGGTCCCGCTGGAGCGGCACTTTTGGGGCGACGGGTGTAAGCGAATCTGTTAAGTTATCCACAAGGTTCGACAAAGGACCAAAAGAGAGGCGGAGCAGGCCCCTCCATAAATGAAACTAAACAATCGGATGTGCTTTTGCGCGTCAGTTGCGGTGCATTTATGTGAGCTTTAGTGGCTATGTCTTTGAAATCCGCACGATCTTGCGGTCTGACCGAGATGCTGAGTGTGTTGGTCAAATAATTGCCATATTTGGTGGGTTTTTGCCCCGAATCGGGGTGACCTGTCGCAGCTCTCAGGGTATTGTCCGACCACTTGATAATGGCGGCCTTCGTGTGCAGGCCGCAAAATAGGCGTCTCGGCCCGGGGGCGCGATAACAACAGGCGGATTGAGTAATGACATTGAATTTGACGATGCCCACCCATGAAGAGCTCAAGCCACGGATTACCGTGTTCGGGGTTGGAGGCGCCGGCGGCAACGCCGTGAACAATATGATCGAGAAGCAACTCGAAGGTGTCGAATTCGTTGTCGCTAATACCGACGCCCAGGCGCTGCAACAGTCAGTCGCTACAACTAAGGTTCAAATGGGCGTCCGAGTAACGGAAGGTCTGGGCGCGGGCGCACGCCCATCCGTTGGAGCCGCCGCCGCCGAAGAGACCATTGAAGAGATCGTTGATCACCTGGCAGGCGCGCACATGTGCTTCATCACCGCCGGCATGGGTGGGGGCACCGGAACCGGCGCAGCTCCGATTATCGCCCAAGCTGCACGCGAACTTGGCGTTCTAACCGTAGGTGTTGTGACGAAACCATTCCAGTTTGAAGGCGCCAAGCGTATGCGGCAAGCTGAAGAGGGTGTTGAGGCGCTTCAAAAGATGGTCGACACGTTGATCATCATTCCGAACCAGAACTTGTTCCGTCTCGCCAACGAGAAGACGACGTTCACCGAAGCCTTCTCGATGGCCGATGACGTTCTGCACCAGCATGTTCAAGGCGTCACCGACCTGAAGCTGCCACCCGGTCTTATCAACCTCGCCTTCGCCCCCGTTCGCGCCGTAATGGACGAGATGGGCAAAGCGATGATGGGTACTGGCGAAGCGACCGGTGAAGATCGCGCTATCCAAGCTGCAGAAAAAGCCATCGCGAACCCACTGCTCGACGAGATCAG
>CAYPVG010000457.1:0-3981 GCA_964414085.1 uncultured Boseongicola sp.
TCTGAAGTCTGCACTCGGTACCGAAGCCTTGAGGGTGCATTGCGAGTTTTCGGTGGGCAGCAGCGAGGATCTTCGGGTTGCACTTGAATGTGGGGTTCGTGTTTGGAGTGGTCACGTCATGAACCCGCTTTGGGACGAGATGTCGGAGCCATTGGGTGTCGCCTTCCGAAAGATCACATTGCTGCGCGATCCGATAGAGCATCTCGCATCCCATCTGCTCTGGCTGGAGCAATACACCCGCGCAAGTATGTGGAAGCATTACCGGGAACTAGACCGCGCACATCAGATTGTCGCCGACCGGCTTTCGGCGATCGATCTGACGGATATCGGACAATTGGACGACTATCTGACGAACCTGTCAGGTCTTGAAGTGCGTTTGTTCGACAACTGTCAGGCGCGCTACTTTCTGATGCAGGGGCGGCAGGACGTGAAGTCGTACAAACCTTTGTGCCTTGCCGATGCAAAGGTGTTGTCCAAAGCGATCAAAGACTTCGATGCCATTGGGTTTCAGGACAATCTTGGCGAAGACGTCCCAAGGCTCGGCCGCTCGGTTGGCCTTGAACTTCAATACGTCGACAAGCGCGTGAACACCGCCAATTCCACAAGCAAGATTGACACGACTAATCCGATTGTTCGCCAGGTTTTGAGCAAACGCACGATCCTGGATCAATGGCTTTGGCGGCACGCGCGGCAGGACCACGCCGCCCAGTCGCAGGTTCACAATGAGTGAGGGTGTGCGTCAGCCAGGGGTCACGGTCGTTCTTGCGGTTTACGAGCCTCAGGAGAACCACTTGCGCCAGCAGATCGAGAGCCTCGCGGCGCAGAGCCACCAGATCTCCAAGCTGATCGTCGTGATTGCCGATTGTGCCTCACAGAACCTTGTGGAGGAGTGCGGTAAGTCGGGGCCTTGGACTCTGGATACCGTGATGCCCGAGGCGCGTACGAACTCGTTTCGCAGCTTCGAGCTTGGATTGCGTCGGGCTGTCGACACGTCGGAAGAAGGCAGTTTGATTGCGCTATGCGATCAGGACGACATTTGGCACGCCAACAAGTTAGCGGTGCTGGTCGAGCGTCAATGCACGACTGGAGCCTCTTTGGTGCACAGCGATGCGCGGATCGTGGATGCGGAGGGCGTAGTCAAAGGGAGCTCTCTTTTTCGACGAGAGAAACGCCTCCTGTCGGGTGACCCGCGCGACCTTCTGTTGCGTAATTGCGTAACTGGCATGACGAGCCTAATCGATCGGGATGCGGCTTTGGCGAGCCTGCCGTTTCCGGCACAATCCGCCGTGTTTTTTCACCATGATCTTTGGCTCGCGCTCGTTGCAAGTGCATTGAAGGGTGTGAGCCACGTCGACACCGCGCTTGTCGATTATCGTCAGCATGGCGCAAACGTTGTGGGAGCGACCGGTGCTTGGACCAAGGCTCCCAGCTTCTTCTCGAAGGCGTGGATGCGCCATTGGGTGGGCAGTTACTCCGTTGCGACCTACTTAGCGAAAGCGCTTTATTTGCGAATGGAAGAGGTGACGGCGACCGGTGGCCTGCAGCCGAACCGCAACCGCCTTGGTAGACTAGCCCCATATCTGAACGAGCATGCGCGTGGCGGTGCATTGATTGTGGATGCTCTGAAGTATCTTCCCATACATCTATCTCATTCAAGACAGGCAGCGATGTTCGCGGCGGTACAGTCGGCCCGAACAATGTGGGCGCTGCGGCGTTGCTTTAATGAAGGCTATTTCAAAGCATTAGACGAGTTTGACCGAAAGAGTTTTGCGATGGCACCTGGGGCTCAGCCAACCCAGTCAGCCAAGCAACTGACAAAACCAAAAGAGGTTTGGACGGCGGATCAATTTCGCGATGTACGGCTTAGTCGCAAGTTCGAAATCAGCGTCGATCGTCTAATTGACGGGCGGATGGTGATATTCGTGCCATCACTTAATCCGGCCGAGGTATTCGCGGGCATTGCCACGGCCATTGATATCGGGCTCGGCCTGGCAGACCGCGGCCATGATATCGTGTTTGTTGCAACTGATCTACCGATCGCGAGCGTTGAGCGGACTCGGTCGTTTATTTTGAGCCGGGGTGCGGGTTCCAAAGACATGGCAGGACAGATCGACGTATTTTGTGGTGTCACGGGCGGCCAGCTTGCGCTGTCGCCTGCCGATGAGTTTCTCGCAACTGCCTGGTGGACCGCGCATTTGGCCGATCGATTGTTGAAGGATGTCGGCCGACCAACCGATCCCTTCTATTATCTGATCCAAGACTATGAGCCTGGGTTTTACGCATGGGGGGCAGAGTACACGGGCGCTGTCAGTTCGTACGGCTTACACTTTGTGCCTGTTTTCAACACGTCTTTGCTTCGGGAGTTTTTTGAGCGCCGGAAGCTTTTGATGTCGGACAGACAGCCATTTGTGTTCCATCCGTCGATTGATATTCGGCGTTACACGGACTTGCGACGGCCACGCAAAACCAGACGGCGCATTGCGGTTTATGGCCGGCCCGAAGTGCCCCGAAATCTGTTCCCGGTTGCCATTGAAGCGCTTCAAAGTTTCCTCAGCGCCGAACGGCTGACGTCTGGTGAGGTTGAATTGATTAGCGTTGGGCTCGTGCATCCAGATGTTTGCATTGATGAAGAGCATACTCTGGTTAGCCGCGGAAAGATCCCTTGGGATGAGTATCCTGAGTTTCTATCGACCGTGGATGTTGGCCTGTCTCTTATGTACTCGCCGCATCCGAGCCATCCTCCACTAGAGATGGCGGCGGCAGGTGCGCAGGTTGTGACGAACCGATGCGAAACGAAAGACCTGGGGTCGTTGGCAAAGCATATCTTCTCGGTAAACCCGACACCGGATGAGGTGTCGCTTGCGCTGTCACAAGCTTGGAGCGCGCGCGCGCCATCGCGCGCCAAGCGTGCCCTTGATCTGTCGCTTTTGGGTCCTCCTATGAATGAAATGCTTGACGATCTGTCAGAGCATCTGAATCCGGTGTGGCAAACATTGGCGGAAACAGCCTGACGTCCGGACGCCGATAACCATTTCCTTACGCGCGTGCTTTACGAACAGCGGGACGAGCAAAAGGCGAGATGTGGCGTACACACTTGGATCAGATAAGGACTGGGCGGCGACAAGTTCCAAACGGGCGGTGGTTCCGTTGGCGGACCGCCTTGTCGCGTTAATCCTATTGCCCGTCATTGCGTCAATTCTCGCTATTCTCTTTCCTGTCGTGTTGGCTCTTCAAGGCCGCCCATTTTTGTACGGTTCGCGCCGGATGTCGTCTTGCAACGAAGAGTTTACGCTTTGGAAAATCAGAACGATGGCACCATCCTTAGGCAAGGATTGTGCTGTTTTAGGCGGGCACCTGGCCAAGGAGGTCACCCCGGTTGGTGCGGTGCTCAGAAAGCTCCGCCTTGACGAACTTCCTCAGATTTTCAACGTATTGGCTGGAGACATGTGCTTCATAGGGCCGCGGCCGCCCTTACCGAAGTATGTCAGGGATTACCCTGAACTTTATGGTGCCATCCTACTGTCCCCGCCCGGGATAACTGGGCTGGCGACAGTATTATTACACCGGCGCGAACAACGTTTGTTGTCGCGGTGCATCTCAGCGGAGGAGGCCGATACGCTTTATCGCGAGCATTGCATCCCGCGAAAAGCGCGACTTGATTTCATGTATCAGTCCCAACGTTCGGTGGCGCTCGATCTTTACATCCTTTTGCGCACACTGTCCGGTCTTTGGCCGAAAGCACCCAAACGCCGGTCTCCCCGTTACAAACGCCTAGCCAGCACTGCGGCCCTTAGGGCGAGCGAGCCGCGCCGCGTTTGACGAAACGCACCGCTGGCTATGAACGCGGACTGGCGCTCGGACAGTTTTGAGCTTTGGACGCCTTGGAAGGTGCGAAGCGCGGATTTTGCAGGTTCTTCAAGTATGGCTCCACAGGCGCTTAGGGCGGCATGCTGTTGACGGAGAGTTTTCCCAAAGTCGCCT
>CAYPVG010000458.1:0-4138 GCA_964414085.1 uncultured Boseongicola sp.
ACACCGGCCTTTGTAGATGCATGCATACGCGTGAAAATGTCGGGCAACCGAACCAACCCCAATGCAGCAATGAACGAGAAGACTGCTCCGAGCAAAATCAAAATGCCGGCGACAACGGCCATCATGACTCTCCCTCACTTCTACTGTGCTGCTGCGCGCGTCTCTCTGCGAACCGGGCCAGCGACAAGGTTGTCAGAAAGCCGATCAATGCCAGAACCACGGCCACATCCAAGAAGGCCCGGTCCTCAGAGAAGATGGCAAACACCCCGCAGAACGCCATGATCGAGATGGTCATCATATCCAGAGCAACCACACGATCACCAAAGCTTGGGCCTTTCACGATCCGGTAAAAGCCCATCGCGATCGATAGCATCACGATCGCAAAGGAGATGTCGATCGCCCACCCTAAGAATTCGGCTCCCGTCATGTCTCAAAAACCTCCATCACTTTGCGCTCCATGCCGTCCTTGAGTTCGTGAATGAGGCTTTCTGGATCGTCGGCAAACATTGCGTGCACGATCAGCTTCTTTCGATCTGGTGATACGTCCAGGCTTAACGTGCCGGGCGTTAGCGAGATAAGATTTGTCACAAGCAGAATTTCGATATCGCTTTTTACATCCAACGGCATTTCGATGATTGCAGGGTTCGAAAGCTGCGTGGGTGTAATGACGTCCCAGGCGACACGTATCGAAGACACCACGAGCTCATACAGGAAGAACCCGATCAAATTGATCACGCGCCAGACCCGACGGAAGTACAGCACCTTCTCACCAAACAAGGGCTGCGCAACCCAAAGCGCCGCGTACCCAAGGACAAAGCCTGTCGTCAAAGACAGTACGGTGAACTCGGCCCAAAGCGACGCCCACACAATGGATAAGACTATGTTGATTGCGAAAAGGTTCATCCCTGCACCCCCAAAACCGCTTCAACATAGGCAGACGAGTCAAGCAGCTGTGCTGCAGACCCCTCCGCAAATTGCACAAAAGGTTCAGGGAACAGACCAATGATGCAGGTCAGCACCGCCAAACCTGCAATCGGCAACAAAAGCGCGCGTCGTGGCCTCGGCTCCAACTGAGAAAGCTTAGGTTCCTGATTTTCTGGATGAGGGCTCCAGAAAGCTTCGGCCCAAATTTTTGTCATCGAAAAGATCGTCAATGCACCTACTGCCAGGGCAACGAAGGCGACAAAGCCGTGGCCATCTTCCAACGCGGCCCGCACCAGAATGAATTTGGCCCAGAACCCCGACAGTGGCGGGAACCCAGCCAGCGAAAACGCGGGAACCAGAAAGAGAAGCGCGAGAAGCGGTGCGAACGCATACAATCCACCAATCTTCTTTAGTTCCGTCGACCCCGCGATCTTCTGCGCCACGCCCGCAACGAGGAACAAGTTTGCTTTCACGATGATGTGGTGCACCAAATAGAATACGGCCCCCACGATAGCCAACGGCGTCATCAGTGCGAGGCCAAGGATCATGTACCCAATCTGGCTTACGATGTGGAATGACAAGATCTTGCGGAAATCATTCTGAGCAGCCGCGCCCAAAACCCCAGTGACCATCGTGAAACACGCGACCCAAAGCAAAATCTCATGCGTGAAACTAATGTCGCCAACGAAAACCAAAGTGAACATACGCATTAACGCGTAGACACCGACTTTTGTCAGCAGTCCCGCAAACACGGCTGACGTCGAAAATGCGGGCGTGTGATACGCCGCAGGCAGCCAGAAAAATAACGGGAAGACAGCAGCTTTCACACCGAATGCGACCATGAACATCATCGCAACTACAGTGACCAGGCCCTGGTTTTTCAAAGTCGGGACGGTCACAGCAAGGTCAGCCATATTGAGCGTGCCTGTCATGCCGTAAAGTAGGCCAATGCCCGTCAGGAACAGGATCGTCGAAACGAGGTTAAGCGCCACGTACTTAACACCGCCGTCTATCTGCTCTTTCGACCCACCCATAACGAGCAATCCGAAGGACGCAATCAGCATCACTTCAAACCAGACATAAAGGTTGAAGAGGTCCCCGGTCAGGAAAGCGCCCGCAACGCCCGCTATCAGCACTTGAAACAGCGCATGATACCCAAGGCGAGCAATACGCGCCTCGACATCAGCCATCGCGTAGATCGACACGGCGACCGCCGTGATCGCCGTAATCACGACCATGACGGCAGACAGATAATCCGCAACCAAAGTAATGCCAAACGGCGCCGGCCACCCGCCCATCTGACCAGCAACGACGCCCTCGGCCAGCACGGTCGTCATCAAAGCCGCCGACGCAACCAGCATCGCGCACGACCCCAAAACAGACGCCCAACGCCCACCAGGACCGTCCTTCAAAAGAAAGGCGGCGACCCCAGCGATAAAAGGGATCAGTATCGGAAGGGAGAGGAGCCAGCTCATGTCGGGTCCTTCGGCTCCGCAACGCGCATTTCGTCCGTGTCGAGCGTACCCAGCGATCGATACGCACGCAGCGTGAGTGTCAACGCGAACGCAAAAAGTCCGAACCCGATCACGATGGCCGTAAGGACCAAAGCCTGCGGCAACGCATTGGCCACCTCGCCCATGGGAAAGTCCTGACCTTCCTCAATCAAAGGCGGCGCGCCCGTGATCAGTCGACCACTCGCAAAGATCGCGAGGTTCGCGGCGTTGGAAATCAGGATGAGACCAAACAGGAACCGCAAAAGGTCCCGCGACAACATCAGATAAATCGCAGCGGCAACCAGAACACCGACAAGGCATGAGAGAAGAACCTCCACGTCAGATCTCCTCTTCCAGAGCGAAGACCAACGTCAGGATCGCCCCCATCACCACAAGGTACACCCCAATGTCGAAGACGAGCACAGAGGACAAGGGCAGGCCCTTGTCGGTTTCCGTTGCTCCAATAAAGAGCCACTGACCGGTAAAGGGATCCTCTTGCATGACCATAGCCATAAAGCCTGAGAACAGAGCTATCCCCAGCCCGACAATTGCAATCCGCTCAGGGGGCAAGCGCAGGGCCTCTCTTGCTTCCGACGTGCCGCAGGCGATGGCGTAGACAACGAACCCGACAGCTCCAATCAACCCACCAATGAATCCACCGCCCGGCACATTATGACCGCGCAACAGCATAAACACCGAAAACACCAGGAGGAGTGCCACCAACAGGCGTGCACCGGCTGTCAGGATAACGCTTCTCACTTCGCGTCCTCCTTCGGCCCTTTCAAAATCGCCCAGGCTGCAATCCCAGCAACAGCAACAACCGCAATCTCACCGAATGTATCGAGTGCACGGAAGTCGACCAAAATGACATTCACGATGTTCCGGCCATAGGCGTCAATCCAGCTGGATTGTTCAAAGAAATCGGTCAGTCGCCGATTGATCGGGCCAGTTGTCACTGTGATCAGCACCGCCGCAACAACAAGCCCAATCGCACTGGCAAAAAGCGCATCCAGCTTCCGGTTCGGGAACCCATCTTCGGGCCGCAGTGTGGGCAACTTCAACGCAGCAACAGCAAAAAGAACCACCACCAACGTTTCGACAAGCAGCTGTGTGATTGCCACATCAGGTGCGCCGTAGATGATAAAGATCAACGCCACCGCGATACCCACGGCACCAAGTCCCGCAATCGCGGCGATACGGCTGTTGGTGATGGTCGTCAAAGCGGTGCCCGCAACAATCAAGACCACGACAATCCAGTGCTTGACCTGCAAGCCCTCAATTGCGGGTACACCTTGAAAGGCACCGGTCCACAAAAGAGTGCCACCAATTGCAACAAGCAACGTCCCGAAGACAATGTAGAGATAATAACGCATCACACCGGACTGCAGCGCGCGCGTTTGCCAGGCAGCCGAACCTTTAACCATATCGAGGAACACGTCCCACCCGCGATCAAAGCTGGGCAACCGGGCTTCCATCGCGTTCAAAATCGCGCGCATTCGCCGATGGAACGCCAAAAGGAAGATGCCCAAAGCAATGGTGATGCCCGACAGGATCAGTGGCAGGTTCACACCCGCCCATAGCTTCAATTCAGCAGGCTCCAACTCGCCTGAGGAAATCGCCGATACCCCAGGAACGACCAGAGGCTTTGCTATAAGGTCAGAATTTACACCAAGCAACGCGCCCAAAATGGCGAGAATGACCGGTCCAACGAGAAGTCGCCA
>CAYPVG010000459.1:0-10682 GCA_964414085.1 uncultured Boseongicola sp.
CAGTATCCCGGCAGCGTCCATCAATTCCATAATGTCCCGCCCCCGATACATGCGGGGCAAGGGAATGTGCGAACCAGCCGCCAACGTAACATCACGGCCGGCCTTAAGCAGTTCCTCGGCAAGCTGCACTCCTGTTGCCGACCCGCCGATGACGAGCACGCCGCCAGCCGCAATGTCTCCGGGGTGGTTGTAAGTTTCGGTGGTGATCTGGGAAATGTTGCTTGGTAACGCAGAGGCCCACACCGGAAGGTTAGGTCTGTCACAGGCACCTGTGGCAACGACGATTGCACGCGTACGCAACAACTTGTCGTTTGCGATGACGGCAAATCCAGCGGCGTCACGTCTCACAGAACTCACGTGAGTGAATTCTTCGACTGGCGCATCAAAGCTGCGTGCATAACGTCCCAGGTAAGCGACCAGCTCGTCTTTCATCATATAGCCGTTTGGTTCGGCGCCGTCGTAGCTAAAGCCGGGAAGACGGGTCATCCAATTTGGCGTCAGCAGTCGAAGGGACGCCCAACGCTCGGCCCGCCAGCGGTTCGCAATGCCACCCTTTTCGAGCACGACATGATCTATGCCAGCCGCAGAAAGGCAGTGGCTTATCGCCAAGCCCGCCTGTCCGGCACCAATCACTACAACGTCTACAAACCTAGCCACGGTTCTTGTCCTTACTATCTCATGAGGCCGCCGCCTGCTGCGCGAAGGAACGCATCAAGGTCGCGGCGGAAGTTGGGGTCTTGCAGTGCGGCTTTCCTTTTTGCCGCAGCGCGCTTAAGTGGAGAAAGTCTTAGCATTTCTTATTTCTTTCAGATGTTTAGGCGATCCAGCCGCCTGACTTCGGCGTGATGGTCGGCAATGTGAAGGCTCGTCTGATCCGGTGGATTGCCGAGTGAACGGCACCATTTGCTGTGTTCGCGGTGTTCATCAGATTGTCCTTTCGGGGAGGTGGGCGGAGCCATAACTCCGCCCATTGCAGGTTAGGCAGCCATGCGGACGTCGACGTCCGTACCGTTCTTCAGCATGTCGAAGACCGCCGAGCGTGCGATGGATTGCTGGACCACTTTGCCGAGCTTCTCAGCGTCTGCGTCGCCGTCGATTTCGACCGTCGCGCGGATTTTCTGGAAGCCGTTCCGTACAGTGTTGTCGAGGCCAAGGAGACCTTGCAGATCAATATCACCTTCGACTTTGACGTTCACAGTGTGGAGCTTGATCTGGCGGGCAGATGCAATGTTGGCGATGCCAGCGGTGATGCAGGCGGAAAGCGCAGACAAAAGATATTCAACGGGAGATGGGGCATTGTCGCCGCCACAGAATACGGCCGGATGGTCGCCTTCGGCGATGAATGCTTCAGCACGTTCGTGCTCTTCACCGGCACCAAAGAAGCCGTTGATTGTCGCGCGGCTGTGTGTGCCGCCAACCCAGGCGCTGTCTGCGCGGAACTGGAATTGAGCGGCGATAGGCTGTTCGCCTACTGCATTGATGGTGCCAAGGAATGTCGGAACGTCTACGCCGTTCATTGCGACTTTTGCGGGTCTTTCCATTACGTCAGTGGTCATTTTCGAGTTTCCTAAGTGTGTTCAGTCTTCGTTTCATGGTTCTCAGCCGAGACGCATTTGAGCGCCTAGAGGAATTGAGTTGAGGGAGGTTCGATGAACGCCCGCGCCCCGGCTACAAAGAAGGGTTTAAGGTGGCTTCGTTTCAGTTTTCGGTCAGCTGCCGCGGCTTAAGGTTTCGAATGTTTCAATCGCCGTTCAGAAACGTAAAATATTGAAGTAAATTAAAAAAAAGACCCACCTGGTTGGCGGGTCTTGATTGGGTTTCTTTTCCGGAATGGGTCTTTGGGATTTTGTCAGCGTAGTGTCTATGCGGTCTCCGTACCGTCCATTTCATACAGCAATCCTTCCCAGGTCCGCGCGATCTTTTCAGCGACTCGTTGGATGGCCGGTGTATCCGTACCGTCTTCAATAATTGAGATGCGGAGCATGTTACGGCCTTGCCATTTCGACGTTCGGAAGAAGTGTTCGCCGTCTGAATTCAAGCGCACTTCCATAATGTCAGCCAGATCGTCCGGCTCGCGGACACCGTCAGCGAAAGTCAGCACCAGCTGGTTGAGTGAGACTTCGTTTTCAACCGAAATGCCTTGGACATCGGCGAGTTGGTCGGCAAGTGATTGAGCGGCTCTACAATGGCCGCCGATCAATTCCGATACGCCATCGCGACCCAAAGACTTCAGAATCGCCCAGACTGCAAAACCGCGAGCGCGCCGGGACAGTTCAGGCCCGAAGTGCGTTGGATTACGCCCATCGTCAGGATTTTCGCTCAGGTAGCTGGCCGAAATGTCCATCGCGCGGCGATGGGCGTCTGGGTGTTTCACTATGGCAAAACCGGAATCGTAAGGAACCTGCAGCCACTTATGACCATCGGTTGACCAACTATCAGCGCGCTCGAGCCCTAATGTGCGGCCTTTCAGGTCGGTAACCGCCCGCGCCCAAAGTCCGAAAGCGCTATCGACGTGAAGCCATGCGTCGTTTCTCTCGGTGATATCGGCAATCACATCGAACTCGTCGAATGCGCCGGAGTTAATGTGGCCTGCGGTTGCGAGAACGATCTTCGGACCGTCTGTTGTCTCCATCTCGGCTTCCAGAACTTCGATGCGCATCCGACCTTGGTCGTCGGCTGGAATCCGAATGATCTGTTTGCTGCCGAACCCTAGGTAGCGCAACGCGGCAAGGTTTGAGATATGCGTATGCTCGCTGACGAAGACCGAAATCTTCGGGCACCCGAACAGCCCGTCAGCATCAAGATCGTGACCAGCTCTTGCAATTACTTCGTGACGTGCAGCGGCGAGGCAGACAAACCCTGCCATTGTTGCGCCCGTTACGAAGCCAACGCTTGATTGGCGCGGTAAGTCGAGAATGTCGAGGAGCCAATCCGCAGCAACTTCTTCCGCCGTCGCTGCCGCAGGGGAACACTGGTATATGCCTGCGTTTTGCCCCCAAACACTGGTGAGCCAGTCTGCCGCAACACCGATGGGGCTGGACCCACCCATCACCCAGGCATGAAAGCCGGGACGTGTGTTTCCGACAAGTCCAGGTTCGGCGGCGTGGATCAGGCCCCGTATGACTTCGCTGTCGTCCGAGCCGTTTTCAGGAACTGGTCCGCCAAAAGCAGCGCGAAGTTCGTCCGCGCTCGCGGTTGCGTCGAGCGGTCTGACCTGGTCGCGCCAGGTCAGTCCGTAGTTTGCAGCAAGTTCCAGTGCGGGTGCTGGAGAAAGGGTGATCTGGTCCTGTCTCATCTCGGGTGCAACCATTTCGGCAGGTAGCTGTAGGCGTTTTCTGCTGCGGCGATCATGCTAATCTTCTGAGCTTCCAGAAGTTCCTCGAGTTCGCCGGAGTTGTAGGCGTCGAAGGTTTCGGTTGCGCCGCCAATGTGCTTACCACCGACAAAGATTTGCGGGATTGTGTGGGTTCCACAAATCTCCAACAGTGCTGAGCGAATGCGCGCGCCACGGCCGCCTTTCTGATAGGCGACGGAGTCGACCTCGATTGCGCGGTAGGGGATACCTGCTTCTTCGAACATCTTCCGGACAGACCAGCAGAATTCACACCACTCCATCACGTACATCAGGACAGGAGTTTCGGCTGCGGCTTCACGAACTTCTGCCAGCGCTTCTGCATCTGCAGCCGGGAACGATGGTGCACCTCCCGCAGCTGAAACGTCGAAGCGAATTGTCTCGGTGGACCGGCTGATGGCGTGTTCTTCCTCGCTCATGTCAGAAGAGACATCGTCAAACAGAGGGGTTGAGAGGTAACGCTCACCTGTGTCTGGCAACATCGCCAGTATCTTGGAACCTTTGGGCGCCGTCTTGGCAACCTCAAGTGCGGCCGCAAATGTTGCTCCGGCAGATGTGCCAACAAAGACACCTTCCTTACGTGCTAGATCGCGCGCAGCCTGCATCCCGGCTGCACCGGCGATTGGCTGGTAAACATCAATGCGCTTTTCCTTCAGGGCTTCTTGCACGACGTGCGGAATGAAGTCTGGAGTCCATCCTTGCATGGGGTGGGGCCGCCAGGCTGGGTGTGCCGCCGCGGCGCTGCCGTCAGTATTGTATGCCTGAACGTGGTTGTTGTTCAAAAGCACCGCATTTTCTGGTTCGACGGCGACAATCGTCGTTTCCGGACTATCAGCACGAAGGCGTCGGGACACGCCGGTCAAAGTTCCGCCCGTCCCGAAACCAGTGACGAAATAGTTCAGCTCGTTCGCGCCAAAGTCTTCGATGATTTCGGCTGCGGTTGTGTTTGCATGAACCTCAGGGTTGGCGGGGTTCTCGAACTGGCGTGCAAGGAACCAACCATGTGTTTCAGCCAACTCGCGGGCTTTCTTCACCATGCCTGTGCCCTTCTCAGCGGCAGGCGTCAGAACAACCTTGGCACCCAGAAAACGCATCAGCTTTCGGCGCTCAACGCTGAAGCTTTCAGCCATAGTGACCACAAGGGGATATCCCTTTTGCGCGCAGACCATTGCCAGTCCAATTCCAGTATTTCCGGACGTTGCCTCAACAACTGTCTGTCCTGGTTTAAGGGAACCATCGCGTTCAGCGGTCTCAATGATCGAGAGTGCAAGACGGTCTTTCACTGAGCCGCCGGGGTTGGCCGCTTCAAGCTTCACGTACATCTCGACACCATCTGGTGCCATGTTGTTAATGCGGATGATCGGCGTGTTGCCGATAGTCTCGAGGATGGAATTCTTGATCGTCATGGTCTCTGGTCCTTCGGGGTGTAGCGCGCGTCAGAAATTGCGCTGAATGTGTGTGCCTTTGAGGCTCGTCCGCCAGCGGTCACCTGCCGCGGACTGCCTCGGAGTGTTGCGATGTCTTTTCTGAAATGCGGTCATTGAACTGCGCCGAAAAGTTAGAAGCGGAAGAAGCCTGTTTGCGTCTCACGTTCGGGCATGCCGATGTCGCGCAACAGGTGGTTGTCCAAAACGCGCATCGCGCGGCGGGTTGCAGCCTCGTCCTGACGGCGGCGGATTTCTTTGATGATGTTCATTGTCGTCTCCAATTCGATGTTTTGAGTGCGCAGTGCGCCGTTTCGATGGAGAGCTTTTGGCGTAGGTTTGTTGCAGCTGTACGTCCGGAATTCATGAACAGAGTTTCAAATGCTGCAATAGGAGCAGTCACGCAAGATATCTAAAAATTACAAACAAATCAGATGTTTATTCGAATTCTATGCATGTCTCCCTTCAGTGCCTCTGTTACAATTGAAACATTGAAACGAAGTTCAGAAAACCGACTGAAACAATGCAAGCGTATGAACTGAGTCATGATAAGAACGGATACCACATTGCCCAAAACCTTGGAGTTGCTGACCGCAACCTTCGATGGGCTTGAGGAAGGCATCGCCATCTACGACTCTGACGAGCGCTTGGTGTTCTGCAACGAAGATTTCAAACGCCAACTTGCGCCGATCGCGGACCTTCTCGTACCAGGGTCTGCGTGGCGCGCAATCCTAAGGGCTTGTATCGATAACAACCTGGCTTTGGGCATCCGCGACCCGAAAGGGGATCTGAATGCTCAGTGCGATGCCCTACGCGCAGTGCCCGAACGGCGAACATCTCTGCGCGAGCACTACGGTCATTATTTTGACCTGTCCTTCAACCCGATGAGCAACGGCGGCTTCTTTATAACCAGGGCGGACGTCACAGAACGCGTCAATGCCGAGAAGAAACTGAAAGAGCGCGACGAGCTGATCCGGCTCGTGGTTGAAGCTTGTCCCGCTCCAATTTTGATGAACCGCGCGGACAATGGCACGATCCTGTTCATAAGCCCCCAGGCCACTGAACTTTATGGCAACCAACAAACCACGCGCGACTATTACGTGTCGTTGGATGATCGTGACAAATTCATTGGTGAGGTGCGTCGGCACCGCGAAGTGTATGAGTATCGGATGAAACTGAAGAACGCTAAAGGTGAGGCGTTCTGGTGCGCCGTTTCGGCGCGGTTGATTCAGTGGGGCGGTGAGGACGTGATCGTTTCTCACTCCCGAGATTTGACTGGGCAGCTTGCCATCGAAGAGCAATTGGCACGCCAACGAGAACAGGTCTTTCAAAGCGAGAAGATGTCCGCGCTCGGAAGTCTCCTGGCCGGTGTCGCGCATGAGCTAAACAACCCCCTTTCGGTGGTTGTTGGGCACGCGATGATGCTGGCAGACGAAGCCAACGATCCGGATGTCCTCCGACAGGTTACGAAAATTGGTGACGCCGCCGAGCGTTGTTCAAAGATAGTACGCACGTTCCTTACAATGGCGCGGCAGGAACCAACGCGGATGGAGCCTGTCGATATCGATGACCTGGTGGCAACGGCGGTTGATGTTGCCCGGTACGGAAACCCGGGCAGAACGGTGTATATCGAACTATCTGTGGACGGCGATCTTCCAAAGATATCTGCAGATGCTGACCAAATCACCCAAGCCGTCGTTAATCTGATTATCAATGCCGAACAGGCGATTGTTGAGGCCAATATTGGAAGTCGAATTCTTGTGACGGCATCAAAGCACAAGGATGGCGATAAGATCATAGTCACCGTTGAAGACGATGGGCCCGGGATACCCTTTGATATTCGCGCCCGAGTGTTTGAGCCGTTTTTTACGACCAAGGGTGTCGGGCGAGGCACAGGCATTGGTCTCGCTGTTTGTCATCGGGTGGTTGCTGCGCACCAAGGCAAAGTGGAAGTCGATGGCGTGGATCCTAATGGAACACGCTTCACGATAACGCTCCCAATCGGTAGCCTTCCTAAAAACAGCGAGGGCTCCGTGACGCAGCCGTCAAACAAGCCAAAGAAGATCCGCGTGCTCGTTATCGACGACGAAGTCGACGTGGCTGACCTCAACGTCGAAGTTTTGGAGCGTGGCGGCTACGAAGCTGACGCGGTTCATAAGGCGGAGCTCGCGCTCGATATGATGCGCAATCAACGCTACGACGTCGTACTTAGCGATCTCAATATGCCGGAGCTTGATGGGCGCGGCATTTTCGAAGCGATCTCAAGGGATTTTCCTGAGCTTGTCTCGCGCACTGGTTTCGTCACCGGCGATACGATGGGCAGAGCGTCGCAAGCATTTCTCAAGGAAAGCCGCCGCCCTTACATCGAAAAACCAGTATCCCCGAAAGAGCTGCGCGAGTTTGTGGCGCAACTCAGCATGGAAGGAAGTTCCGAATGACCGCCAATACTCAACAGCGGATATTGGTCTGCGATGACGAGGTCGACCTGCGTGAAATGTTGCAAGAGTATCTTGTGAAGCGCGGCTACGACGTAGGACTTGCCGGAGACGCAGATGGGCTGCGCGCAGCGATCGAAGAGGACACCCCTGATCTCATTATTCTCGATATTAATATGCCCGGCGAAGATGGTCTTTCGGCCCTCAGACGGCTGCGTACCGACAGCGAAATTCCGGTCGTCATGCTGACAGCGGCCGGAGAAACGATCGACAAGATCGTAGGTCTAGAAATGGGCGCGGATGACTATCTTGGAAAGCCCGTCGACCTGCGTGAACTTGAGGCGCGTATCAAGGCTGTGCTCCGCCGAAAGAGCGTCGCGGCTCGGCCCGTTGATCAAGGTGGTGCCGCAGGCCAGTATGTTCAATTTGGTGAATTTCGGCTCGACCTGGATGCCGCGAAACTCACGGACGCTTCGGGTGAAGAAGTTCAACTTACGGCCATGGAGTTTCGCTTGCTGAAACTCTTTGCGGAGAACAAATCGCGCGTGTTGAACCGCGATCAAATCCTCGAGCAAGCGCACGACAGATCTTGGGACCCTTATGATCGCAGCATCGACATTCGGATTTCGCGTTTGCGGCGCAAGATCGAAGTGAATCCGCAAAAACCGAAAATCATCCGTACCGTTCGCGGGATCGGTTACGTTTTCGATCCGGAAATCTAAGCTTTTCGCGCTTTCAGCGCTTTGCTTGCGCCCCATCCCAAGGGCAGTACGGCTGTGATCCCACACGCAACGATCATGACAAGCGCGTTGTCCATTGTCGCCATTCCAGCACCAAGAGCAGCGAATGCAAAACTTGCTGGCAGAACTCCAACCGTTGTGGCTATCGCAAAGCTGCTGGCTCGCAGTGTCGTCAATCCAGCGACATAGCTCACAGCATCAAATGAAATGAATGGGATCAAGCGAGACACCAGTACAATCAGAGCAAGTTTGTATTCTGGTCGTGGGCGCGTGATCCAGTTCGCCAAAGCAAGGTTTGAGGTCGACAGGGGACGATATCCCAAAGAGCGCGACAGTGAAAACGCAATAAACGCACCAAGCACCGCGCCTGCTGCCGTCAAAGCGCCACCCTCGAGTGTTCCAAACATCGCTCCAGCGGCCATGGCAACTGGTCCGCTTGGGATAGGTGACACAACTACTGCGAGAGCCAGCAGAACGACCACGGCAAGCGGACCGACCCTCGAAATGTGTACTGATAAGCTTTCGGGATCAGAGAGTTGCTTCAGGGTCCCGATAAGGTCAACCTCAACGGCGACACCTACAGAAACCAACAGAAAAGCAGCAGTCATTGACAATATGATTAGTCGGATTGCGCCTAAAGTGCGGGGTGGAGTTGTCTGCGTTCCGTAGGCCATTTTGTTACCAAGCTGCGTTATGCGCCTTTGGTAATTCCTCCTTGGCGCGGTTGAGCTTGGGACCTAAGTCGCCCACGTTTCTCTATGACGACAGAAATTGGATTTCTTGTTTCATTTGTTTCGGCCTGACCTCATCCCGTCAAAGCAATTACGGGTCATGTTCGCATACGGGAGAATTCAGCGTCGTAGGGGCAGGGCGCAATAACTTCGGCAGCGATGAGTTCCCCACACAGATCCACATGCAGACTGTTCCCGGGATCTGCCCTTTCAGGAGCTACAAAAGCGTATGCCAGGTTTATTTCCACCCTGTGGCCGTAAGCGCCAGACGTCACGGTCCCAACCACATTATCGCCATCCATGAGAGAAGCACCGGGATGCGCTGGCGCTCGGTCCGTTTCGACCGCCAGCGTGACGAGTTTCCTTCGCGGACTGTCAGACTGTTTCCGCGACAGAGCCTCCTTGCCCACAAAGGAATCTTTCTCGAGGTTCACAAACCTCGAAAGACCGGTTTCAAGAGGGTCGAACTCGGTGATGAGGTCGGCTTTCCAATGCAGGAACCCTTTCTCCATCCGCATCGATTCAATGGCACGAGATCCAAAGAGCTTTATTCCATGGGCTTCACCTGCCTCGCGCAAAGCAAGATATGCAGCATACAGAGACTCATTTGGCACGTGGATTTCATAGGCGAGTTCGCCGGAGAAACTGACGCTTAGAACGGTTGCCGGTGCAATTCCGACAAAACACTCGCGTACCGAAAGCCAAGGAAACGCCTCAGCCGACCAGTCGCCACGTGCACACTCGGATAGAACCGCTCTCGACTTTGGGCCGGCAAGGACAAGAATGGTCTGCTGGTTTGTTAGACTTCGCAGGGACACGTCCTCGCCCGGCGCGAGGTGCGCAGTCAGCCAGTCCATATCATGGTATTCCGACGCGGCAGCCGAACCATACCATACTCGTTCCGGCCCTCTGTCTGAGGACGGCAGATTGGCAATTGTCGCTTCGCACTTGATATTGCCGCCATGGTTCAGAAGGTAGCTTAAACCTACTCGACCACTTCTGCGTTGCAGCTTACCGCAAGTCATCCGGTCAAGAAACGAATGCGCATCTTTCCCGGTTATCTCAATTCGATTGAAGCCATTAACCTCGGTCAGCCCAACGTTCTCTGAAACATTGCGCACCTCAGCAGCGACATGCTCAAACGTCTCATCAAAATCGAAGCTGGGCGTGTAATGAAAATCGGAGAACGGCTTGATGAAATCGACCCGTTCCCATCCGTTGACGACAGTGAATTCCGCGCCTTCCGCGGCCAGAACGGGCGTTAGGGGTGTCGTCTTGGCAGGCCTGCCAGCTGGCCGATGCTCATGCGGAAAGTGAAATCTGAACTCATTCTGATAATCCTCGATCGCCTTGATTGCCGTCAGTTCGACATTTGCGTGACCAGTAAAGCGGCGTGGATCGATGACCCAAGTGTCGTAACACGCCTCACCATGGACAATCTGCTGGGCAAGGAGCCAACCGTGTCCACCACCTTCGCCAAGCCCCGCGCGCAGCCCAATTATGCAGTAGGCATTTCGCTTTCCAGGAATGGGCCCAACCAACGGTGCACCGTCAATTGTATATGTAATTGGGCCGTTGACGATGCGCTTGATACCGACTTCGCTCAGGACAGGCATGCGGGCAAACGCACCCTCTAACACGTCCATAACACGTTCCAGATCGTCTGGGCACAGATCATTGGAGAAGTCCGGGCTGATCCCATCCATCCCCCATGTCTTGCAGTCCTGTTCGTAGAAGCCGACGAGCAGTCCGTTCTTTTCCTGTCTCGAGTAGTAGTCCGATATCGGGCAACGGATAAGCGGCATGCGGTGACCGGCATCTACAATTGCCGGAATGTCGTCGGTGACGAAGTACTGGTGCTCCATCGAGGCTACTGGATGGAGCACGCCCATCATGGCGCCCACTTCGTTCACCCGGTAACCGCAGGCGTTGACCACAACGTCGCAGTCGATATCACCTTTATCCGTGTGGACCGTCCAAGTGTCGTCCTTGCGCTGCGT
>CAYPVG010000460.1:0-3085 GCA_964414085.1 uncultured Boseongicola sp.
AATCGGCGCGACCGGTCCACAAGACCCCCACGGCGCAAGGCGCGCGGTCGATGTGTTCGACGCACGGGCAGATGCCGAAGCAGTCCTTGCGGCCTTGGGCGCGCCTGCTCGGACGCAATTCAATCGTGAGACCAGGCCTTGGTGGCATCCGGGCCGGTCGTCGAAAGTCACGTTGGGGCCGAAAATCACGCTTGGCGCGTTTGGTGAGCTGCATCCGAAAGTTCTGCGAGAGATGGGTGTTAAAGGGCCTGCCGTGGCATTTGCTGTCCATTTGGCAGCGATACCCGAGCCGAAATCCAAGACCGCGTCTCGTGGTGCGCTGCACATGAGTGATTTGCAGGCCGTAGAACGTGACTTTGCCTTTGTGATCGACGGCGATGTCGAGGCGGTCACGTTAGTCAATGCTGCTCAGGGGGCGGACAAGGCTTTGATTGAAGACGTCCGTGTCTTTGACGAGTTTATTGGCGGTAGTCTTGGCGAGGGTAAGAAGTCTTTGGCCATAACGGTTAGATTACAGCCGCAAGAAAAGACGCTGACGGACGAGGACATCGAAGCTGTGTCTGACAAGATTGTCGCTAAGGTGACCAAAGCAACCGGCGGCGTACTGCGCGGTTAAGTTCAGGCCTTCGGCGCGGTACTGTCCTGTTCCGCGCCGAAAACTGAGCTCGCTTCAGGTTGTGGCGCCAAAGGTCACAAGTGCGGCGCCGGCAACAACCAACACAGCACCAGCTGCGATAGAAAGAGTCATCGGTTGGGCCGGAACACCCAAAAGACCGAACTGGTTAATGGCGAGTCCAGCCAGTATCTGCCCCGTGACAAGAAGCACAAAGAGCGCACCGGTGCCTATGCGCGGCACTAGGAAGGTAGCACCCACAATGATCCCCGCGCTCATCACCCCCGCCAGAAAAAGCCAAGGAGGCACATCCGCGATCTTGCGGAAAGCTTCGCCGCGCTGTCCGGAGGCGATGGCCACCACAACGGAGGTCACGAACGCGACAAAGAAGAATGGGACGTTGCCCATTACCGCTGCGCCCATGACGCGAGCTGATTGTGAAATCATTGGGACATAGATTGACATCACAGCTCCCATTATGATCGCGAGGATGTAGAATTGGATAGCCATGTGAAGTCTCCTGAATTCGGTAATAGGCTCAGCCTATCAGTAGGAATTCAGTTGCGTAAATTCCGTCGAAAACTAAGTCGTACCGAAAGGAGACACTCATGACACTTAAAGTCTATCTATCCGGTGAGATTCACACCGATTGGCGCGAGCAAATCATTGACGGCTCAGAGAACTTGGATGTGGAGTTTTCGTCTCCTGTCACGGACCACGACGCATCCGACGACTGCGGTGTGACTATTCTCGGATCAGAAGACCAAAAATTCTGGCACGATCACAAAGGTGCAAAGGTGAACGCCATCCGCACGCGACATGGGATCGAAAATGCAGATATTGTGGTTGTGCGCTTTGGCGAGAAGTACAAACAGTGGAACGCTGCTTTTGATGCCGGCCTGGCGTCGGCGCTTGGGAAATCACTTATTGTATTGAGCCGCCCAGAACACCAACACCCGCTGAAAGAGGTTCATGCTGCGGCTCTCGCGGTGGCGGAAGAGCCGCAGCAGGTGGTGGAGATTTTAAACTACGTTCTGACAGGTAAGCTGCCCGGTTAGCCTTCTCGAGGCGGGATGTTGCGCCCGCGTTGAACGGCCGGACGGGCGAGGAACCGGTCGAGATACGCTGGAACATTCTTCAGTTCGCTCCAACCTACTGCATCTCTGACCCCGTAGTACTCCAGCCCGGCAACCCACGGCCCAATCGCGATGTCGGCGATCGAATATTCGCCGGCAATCCACTCACGATCTTCCAATGAATTCTCGAGAACTGACAAAAGGCGCTTGGCCTCATTGATGTACCGTTCGCGTGGACGAGGGTCTTCGATCTCTGCGCCAGCAAATTTCGCGAAGTAACCAAGTTGCCCAAACATTGGCCCGATACCGCCCATCTGGAACATCAACCACTTTATAACATCATAGCGCCCGGCGCCTTCAGGCATCAGCTTTCCAGTTTTCTCGGCGAGATAGATCAAGATCGCGCCACTTTCGAACAGCTCGATCGGTTTGCCATCGGGTCCATCGGGGTCAATCAAAGCTGGAATCTTGCCATTTGGGTTGAGCGAAATGAACTCAGGGCTTTTTACGTCTCTGTCGCTCAACGTCACACGGTGCGCCTCATAGTCGAGCCCTAGTTCTTCCAGAGCAATCGACACTTTGACGCCGTTTTGCGTTGGGAAGCTGTAGAGTTGAATGACATCTGGTCTCGACGACGGCCAGCGAGCCGAAATGGGGTGGTTCGAGATTGGCGTTTGAATATTCATTGGGTGCGGTCCTTCGCGCGTTCTAAGCTTTGACGTTATGTAATTGCACATTTGTCTTGAAAAACCCCATCCTCTGTGCGTTTTGGTCCTACCTACTGTGCGGGAAAGCCACGAGGGATGCGGGGCACCCAGGGAACCAGGGAAAAGAGAGCATAAAATGATTAACGAATTCAAAGACTTCATTGCTAAGGGCAATGTGATGGACATGGCCGTCGGTATTATTATCGGTGCTGCGTTTACGGCTATTGTGACATCTCTCGTCGGTGACTTGATCAATCCGATCATCGGTCTGTTCACAGGTGGTGTGGACTTTACCAATAACTACGCAGTTCTTGCGGGCGATGTGGCCGAAGGCGCGAGCTTGGAAGCTGCTCGTGAAACTGGCGCGTCCGTCTTCGCGTACGGCGCGTTCATTATGGCAATCATTAACTTCCTCATTATTGCGTGGGTAGTTTTCATGCTGGTCAGAATGGTGAACCGCGTGAAAGATGCTGCAGCCAAAGAGGAAGAAGTAGCGCCGGCAGCGCCAGCAGGTCCGTCCGAGAAGGATATTCTCATCGAAATCCGCGACGCGCTGAAGGCACAATCGTCCTAAGCTGCAAATTCTGCTAGTGATAAAAGGGTCGCCTTGGCGACCCTTTTTGCATTTGACCTGGAACCAAGGAGACGTTCATGGCAGCCGTTCCGCCCGTTTGCGATTTTGGTTGGAA
>CAYPVG010000461.1:0-3581 GCA_964414085.1 uncultured Boseongicola sp.
GAGGTGCCGCATATGTTTTTCATGAGCCGCAAGAAAGCTGAGATGGTTGAGCCGGGCGCTGCTTTGACAGGCCGTAGTGGTGCAATTCCCACCGCGAGCTCGCATTTCGTGAACGGGCGCACCTTGAGCCTTGATGTGCCGGAGGGCCATGAGGTTGCGATCTTTGGCATGGGATGTTTCTGGGGTGTCGAGCGGATGTTCTGGAAGCTCGACGGCGTTTACCTGACGATGGTGGGATATGCTGGCGGCTTTACACCGAATGCGACCTATGAAGAGGTGTGTTCCGGTCAGACCGGGCACAACGAAGTCGTCCGCGTGGTCTACGACCCTTCTGTGATCTCCTATGAGGCGCTTTTGAAGGTGTTCTGGGAGGGCCACGATCCGACGCAAGGGATGCGTCAGGGCAATGACGTCGGCACGCAGTACCGCTCGGGCATCTATTACTCTGATGAGGCGCAAAAGACGCAAGCCGAACAAACCAAGGCGATGTTCGAAGCCCGTCTCGGAGATGCTGGGTTTGGGGCGGTAACGACGGAGATTTTGCCTGCTCCCGAGTTTTATTTCGCCGAGGACTATCACCAGCAGTATCTGGCGAAGAATCCGAACGGATATTGCGGGATCGGTGGGACGGGTGTGACCTGTCCGATTGGCACCGGCGTCAGCGCCTGAGCGCAGGCGTCGAGCGGGACGTTGTCCCCTGCTTGGGTGCCCCAAGCCCCCCGAAGGTATTTTGAAAGGGTGAAGGTGCGTTGACGGCGCGCCTTCGCCGCTTTAGGCGCATGCCTCATGAGCACATGGACCGCATTGACGACGTTGAAGGACAAGCAAAGCGCCGAGGCGCTGGGCGAAGCTTTGGAAAACATGGACGCCGCACCGACCGGGGTGGGCGTCTTTGAGATCGAGGATGGCAGCGACACTTGGGAGGTCGGGGGCTACTTTCTGGAAGCGCCAGACGAGGTGGCATTGGCTGTTCTGGCTGCCGCTTTCGGCGCGACCCCGTTTGCAGTGTCAGAAGTGCCGGACACCGACTGGGTGGCCCATGTACGTCGCGAGCTGACACCAGTCGAGGCTGGACGGTTCTTTGTTTATGGAAGCCATGACGCCGACAAGGTGCCGGACGACAAGATCAGTCTGCGGATTGAAGCGGCGATGGCATTTGGCACTGGCCACCACGGCACGACTCTTGGGTGCTTGAGGGCCTTGAACCGCTTGGTGGATGAGGGCGTGCGTGCGCATTCGGTGGCCGACATTGGCTGTGGGACGGCTGTTTTGGCGATGGCGGCAGCGCATATCTGGCCAGAAGCAGTAATGGCGTCGGATATCGATGCGGTTGCGGTGGATGTGGCCGAAGCGAACGTGCGCGCCAACGGGCTCGAAGGGCGTGTTACATGCGTGGAAGCAGCGGGTTTTCAGCATGAAGCGTTGAACGGGGAAGGCCAGTTTGATCTCGTGTTTGCCAATATTCTCATGGGGCCTTTGATCGAGCTCGCCCCCGACATGGCAATGGCTGTTTCGGTGGGCGGACATGCGATTTTGAGCGGTATTCTGAACGAGCAGGCCGATTCTGTAGCCGAGATTTACCGCCAAAACGGGTTCAATCAGGTGTTTCGTGAAGAGATTGTTGACTGGACTACGCTGACATTGGTCAGAATATAGCGGATTTGACAGAAACCGCGGAATTTCAACGGTTTCGGCCACATTGAAGCCACATTTGCGAAGAATCTTCTCTCATCCGGTATTGGGGACCGGTCTATTTGGAGTAGATTATGTCTGCGCATCAATTTGATGAATTTGAAAGACGGATGCGTCGGATCAACCGGCGCCACAGCAAGCTGAGCCATGGTTATGTGACAAAAGTCACGGACGACGGGCTTGTGGTTGCCAAACCGCGTCGGCCTCGGGGATATGCGACGCTGCGCGGAATTTTCCTAATTTTGATCGTGCTCTTTGTCTTCAAAGGGTTTCTGCACGCGAACCTGGGCCCAACAGCCTATCAGGAGCGTGTCGACGGTCTAACCAGCGGAAACGCTATCGAGCAGGTTGGCGGCTACGCGATGATGGCAGATCCCATCACGCTTTGGTTGTCCAGCGTCATTTCTTCCCTCGTGCGGTGACGGCGGCATAGGTGCAGCTGCCTTCGAGCACACAAAAATGAAAACGGCCGCGTCCAAAAAAGACGCGGCCGTTTTTTTCAGAGTTTTTATTCGACTTAGCGACGCTTGCTGGCGATCACGTCGATGTCGCCACGGCAAAGACCGATGTCTTCAAGTTCGTGCGCGGACAGTTGGGACAGAACGTCGACCGTACGGCGCGAGTCGTTCCATGCAACGACGTTTGCAACGAAGTTAGTGACAGCAGTGTAGGCCCAGTCAGCAAAGGAAGCAGGGCGTCCGAAAGTGCGAGTTTGGTCAAAAAGTGCCATCTTGGCGATCCTTACATGAATGGGCTTTTGCCCGGTGTCTGTTGAGCCGCAAATAGGAGGGTGTTTTGAGTCGGACAAGCATGAAAATTGCATGTCTGTAATGCAATTTCTGCATAGGTCGGATTTACCGCTAACATACTTTCAGCATTGGAGAAATTTGGGTGATCTGTGTCGAAAACAGACGATTTCGTGACGCTTTCGGACGCTTGAATTGCTCGAGGCTGCCAACAGCGAAAAACCTCGCAAAAGCGTGATTGTTTTGGGCCAGGTGACAGCCTGTGAGTTTCCACTGTCTTTGCTGCCCTCCAGTAAACTCCTTGGAAGATGTTCGCGTTTCGTGCTACTTCGTTTTGAGGCGCATAAATAAGAGCAGGTGAGACAATGCGTGTGATGGGGCTGGACCCCGGGCTGAGGGCCCTCGGGTGGGGTGTGATTGACGTCTCGGGCTCGAAATTGACCCATGTTGCGAATGGGGTTTGCAAGACATCCACGGGTGATCTGGGAATGCGGCTGGTGTCGCTTTTTGATGAGCTGTCCTCTGTATGGGCGCGCTTTTCGCCGGAAGCTGCGGCCGTTGAGCAGACATTTGTGAATAAAGACGGCGCCGGCACACTGAAGCTCGGTCAGGCGCGCGGCATCGCGATGCTGGTTCCGGCACGCGCGGGGATCGCTGTGGGGGAGTATGCGCCCAACGCAGTCAAGAAAGCCGTGGTCGGTGTCGGACACGCCGACAAACGGCAAGTTGAACATATGGTGCGGATGCAGTTGCCCGGTGTTGAAATCGCTGGTCCTGATGCGGCAGATGCTTTGGCGATTGCCATCTGTCACGCACACGTGGCGACAACAGCGTCCCGCGTGGCGAAGGTGGTCGGATGATTGGGAAGCTGTCAGGTCGTCTGGACTACCTCGCGGATGATCATGTGCTGCTGGATGTCCGCGGCGTGGGGTATCTCGTCTATGTAAGTGAGCGCACCAAGGCGGCTTTGCCTGCCGTTGGGGAGGCGGTGGCGCTTTATACAGACCTTTTGGTGCGCGAGGACTTGCTGCAGCTCTTTGGGTTTACGACGCTGCAGGAAAAAGAGTGGCATCGCTTGTTGATGTCCGTGCAGGGTATCGGCGCGAAAGCCTCGACTGCAATTTTGGGAACATTGGGTGCCGA
>CAYPVG010000462.1:0-3102 GCA_964414085.1 uncultured Boseongicola sp.
CAGATCATCGCGGCAATTTGTACCTTGCCCCGATAGTGCTCCTTAATTTAGACCAATTCCAACTTTGGAGTGCCTGTACGTGACTTACGACAAACAACTGGATGCCGCGCTGAACAAGCTGCACGAAGAGGGCCGGTACCGGACCTTTATCGACATCGAGCGGACCCGGGGCCAATTCCCCAATGCGACGCGTGTGCGCGACGATGGCACGGAGCAGGCGGTTACGGTCTGGTGTGGCAATGACTACCTCGGCATGGGGCAGCACCCAGAAGTTCTGTCCGCCATGCACGAAGCCCTTGAGGCGACGGGTGCGGGATCGGGCGGCACACGGAATATCTCGGGCACGACGCTTTATCACAAGGCGCTGGAGGCTGAGCTGTCGGATCTGCACGGGAAGGAAGCAGCACTTCTTTTCACGTCGGCTTACATTGCCAATGACGCAACGTTATCCACATTGCCGAAGCTGTTCCCGGGGCTGATCATTTACTCCGATGAGCTAAATCACGCTTCGATGATTGAGGGCATTCGCCGCAACGGTGGCGAGAAGCGGATCTTCAAGCACAATGATGTGGAGGACCTGCGCTCACTGCTGGAAGCGGACGACCCGTCGGCACCCAAGCTTATTGCGTTCGAGTCCATCTACTCCATGGATGGCGATTTTGGTCCGATCGAAGCTATTTGCGATCTGGCTGATGAGTTCAATGCGTTGACCTACCTTGACGAAGTTCATGCGGTTGGCATGTACGGGCCACGCGGGGCAGGTGTTGCTGAACGCGATGGTCTGATGCATCGCCTCGACATCATCAACGGCACCCTTGGTAAAGCCTTTGGTGTGCATGGCGGGTATATCGCCGCAAGCGCGAAAATGTGTGATGCGGTAAGGTCTTATGCGCCGGGCTTTATCTTTACGACGTCGCTTCCGCCAGCTGTGGCTGCGGGTGCCGCTGCGTCTATTCGCATCCTGAAGACGGATCAGGTGCGCCGAGAGCAACACCAGACACAGGCCAAGATTCTGAAGCTTCGCCTGAAAGGTTTGGGCTTGCCGATCATCGATCACGGAAGCCACATCGTGCCGGTCATCGTTGGCGATCCTGTGCACACGAAAATTCTCAGCGATATGCTTCTCGACCAGTTCGGTATCTACGTTCAGCCGATCAATTTCCCGACTGTTCCACGCGGAACAGAGAGGCTGCGCTTCACGCCGTCACCGGTTCACGGACCGCGTGAAATGGATGCACTTGTCAGCGCAATGGACGAACTTTGGTCGCATTGTGCGCTCAATCGCGCCGAACTCTCTGCGTAAGACTTATCCCCAAGTGACCGGTTGCAAGTGCTGTGTTAACGTCTAGGCAGTAGCCTTCGACCGATTCTGCAGGTCTTGGGTGTGGGACAGCGTTGAGATTAAATGGGGCAGAACATATGAGCGGGCGTCCTGAGACGTCGGAAACAGAAGAAGCGCCAAAGCTGAAAGGCTTTGACGACTTTGATCTGTTGCTCGGAGATATCATGCGGGGTGAACGGGCCACGCTTGGTAAGTCCCTTCTGGATGTTCAGCGCGAACTAAAAATCAAAGCCAACTACATTGCTGCGATTGAAAACACTGACGCCTCGGCATTTGAGACGCCTGGGTTCATTGCTGGCTATGTGCGGTCCTATGCGCGTTATTTGGGTCTCGACCCGGAGTGGGCGTTCAAAACGTTCTGCGAAGAAGGGAATTTCACGGTCGCGCACGGCATGTCGGCGGACGCATCGGTGCGGCGTACGTCAAAGCCCCGCGCAAAGGCGAAAGCGCCAACCGGTGAAAAGGTTCCTGCGCATCTTCGCGATCCGTTCATGGACCCAAGCGTCAGCTACATGCCCAAAGGCGAGGCGGTCTTTGCAGGCATCGAACCCAGAGCCATTGGTTCTGTGTTGGTGCTGATGGCGTTGATTGGCGGAATTGGGTACGGCGGATGGTCTGTGCTGCAAGAGGTGCAGAAGGTGCGCTTTACGCCTGTTGAACAGACTCCGGATGTGCTGGCCGATCTTGACCCGATGAGCCAGGCCTTGCCGGTAAGCGAAAGCGAAGACGGTGAAGTGACCGCGGGATTGACGCTGGAAATTGAGCAAACCGACCGCCTTTCACGGCCCGAGGCTCTCGACGTGCCGGTTATGGTTGCTCGCGACGGTCCAATCGCTGCGATCGATCCCAACACCTTTGGTGCGCTCGCCCCTGGTGCTGAAGATCGCCTGGCACGAGTACAACCGGCTCGTCCTGACAATCTCCCTTTTTCAATTCCGGGGCCTGTTGATCCCATCGCGGGTAACTTGGTCCCGTCTCAAGACTCGGAGGCTGTTACTCAAGCTGTGCAGGTGGTCGCGGATGTCGCGCCAAGTGTGTCGCTCTTTGCTGTCCGTCCATCCTGGGTCAGAGTCACCGGCGCGGATGGCACAGTCGTTTTTGAGAAGATCCTCGACGCGGGTGAACAGTTCGAGTTGCCGACAACAGAAGCTGCTGCAACGCTTCGAGCGGGCAATGCGGGATCGTTGTATTTCGTTGTAAATGGACAAACCTATGGTCCGGCGGGCGCAGGACCCGAGGTTGTGAAAGACGTCTCGCTTGCAGCTGAAGCCCTGACCGACGGTTATGTGGTTGCCGACATCGAGAGCGATTCCGACCTTGCGCGGTTTGTAGCCGTCGCAGAAGCCCAGTCTTCCAACTAAGTGCACCTTTGATTGCCAGTTGATCCGGCTTTCCTTATCTAGGAAGGGACCGTTATTTTTCGCAGAGCAAGTTCATGTCGCTGAACCACGTCCGCCCCTGGCGCAACATCTACCGCCGCAAATCGCGTCAGATCCATGTGGGGTCTGTTCCCGTCGGCGGAGACGCACCGATTTCTGTGCAAACAATGACGAACACCGACACGACGGATGTGGCAGCCACGGTTGATCAGGTGCAGCGCTCGGCCGAGGCCGGCGCAGATATTGTCCGGGTTTCGACCCCGGACGCGGCTTCGACCGCGGCCTTGAAAGAGATCGTAAAGGAAAGCCCTGTTCCGATCGTTGCCGACATTCACTTTCACTACAAACGTGCGATCGAAGCTGCAGAGGCGGGCGCCGCCT
>CAYPVG010000463.1:0-3982 GCA_964414085.1 uncultured Boseongicola sp.
GGCGTGACAGGCCGGTACTCTAACCAACTGAGCTACAACCGCGCGATGGACGTGATCTATGCGAGCCGGTACGGCGCGTCAATCGCGAAATTTCGGCCAACGCCAACAAATTTGGCATTCAGATATCTTGAAGAAAGTGGCGCGGTTGACGGGGCTCGAACCCGCGACCCCCGGCGTGACAGGCCGGTACTCTAACCAACTGAGCTACAACCGCGCAGACAACGCGCGGCTTCTAGACAGGCGGCCGAAAGACGTCAAGCGGAATTGGAGATTTCTCGAGAGGTCTTCTGGCTGTTGGAAAAGGCTTTAATGTAATCCGCCAGCGCATCGTACACGACACGGACCCGGCGCGATGTCTTGAGCTCCTGCGGCGCAACAAGCCAGATCGGGAACTCAAACGCCAATTGTTCCTTCAGAACCGGCTCTACTTCCGAAAACAGCCCACCGACATCCCAACTGTTGACGCCTAACCCCAGACCGGATCGCACCATCTCCCAGTGCACAAGATGATTGCCTGACGCCGCCCTGAAGCTCTCCAGCGTGACAGGCACGTCCTTCGCCTGCAGGGCCTCCAAGTACTCATTCGGATTGGCGAAGCCAATGAACGGAAGGTCGGCCAGATCTGACAGTTTGCGGATAGGGCCGTGCGCCTCAAGAAAACTCTTTGATGCAAACAGCCCGCCAGTATCCATGCGGATGCGCCGCGCAATAAGGTCGGGTTCTTTTGGATCCGCATTGCGCACTGCGATATCGGCCTCGCGTTGGCGCAAATCACTCAATGAATTCGTCCCCAACACTTCGATATGAATTCCGGGATAGGTGGTGCGCAAAGCCGCAAGGAACCCCGGCAAGACATAGGCTGAATACATCTCTGTCGCCGAGATTTTGACCTGCCCTTCCAGTGTTTGAGATTGTCCAGCCGCCACAAGAGACAATCGCGTCGCCGCGGCGCCCATAGCTCGGACATGTTCTGCCAGTTCAAGCGCTGCTGTTGTCGGGATCAACTGTCGGCCAGCGCGCTCGAACAAAGTTACGTTCAAATGCGCCTCTAGCGCCGCCACCTGGCGTCCAAGTGTAGGCTGCGTGAGCCCAAGCGCACGCGCCGCTGCCGAAAGTGACCCCTCATCCAAGGTCGCCAGAAACGCCCGCACTTGGTTCCAATCGAAATCTACAGCCTGCCAATTCATGCGAAAATGCATACCAGAAACACGAATATCTACAATTCCCTTTAGACGCTACCTGTGCGACACGCTCCTCACCAAGGAGACGAACGATGACAAACGCCGTAACGTTCTGGGATCGGGCCGCGCGCAAGTACGCAGCAAGCCCCATTGGAGACGTGCCTGCTTATGAGAAAACGATGGAGCGTGTCCAATCGCACCTGTCTTCAACGGATCGGGTGTTGGAGGTCGGCTGCGGAACTGGCTCAACGGCAATCCTGCTGGCACCATTCACCGCGGAATATCACGGGACCGACATCTCAAACGAGATGACCCAGATCGCCAACGAGAAAATCACCGCTGACCCGATTGAGAACCTGACATTCTCGGTTTCAGACGCCAGCCTCGACGGTTTCGAAACCGAACAATACGATGCGGTTTTGGCGTTTAACCTCTACCATCTCGTCCCAGATATGGACCGCGCACTCGCTCGAGCGCGCAGGCTGATTAAACCCGGCGGGCTCTTCATCACCAAAACACCGTGCCTCGCGCGAAAGTGGTACCTTAAACCGGTCATCAAGGTGATGCAGGCGGTGGGGAAGGCACCCTTCGTGCGCTTCTTTTCGGTTGATGACTATGACGCATCCATCCGCGACGCCGGCTTCGAGATCGTCGAAACAGGCCTTTATCCACCGTCGGCACCAAGCCGCTTTGTGGTGGCTCGAAAGGTCTGATCACCGCTCCGGCAAAGGAATGAATTCTGCATCATCTCCGGGCGGCAAATGGAACCGGGAGTTCGATTCCCAATCACCGCGCCGCCACGCCTCTTTCGCTTCTTCGATGCGTTCCTTCGACGATGCCACAAAGTTCCACCAAATGTACCGAGAGCCCTCAAGTGTCTCGCCGCCCAGCATCATAAGCCGCGCGCCCCGCTCACCTGCGGTCAAACTCACACGGTCACCCGGACGGAACACCATCATCTGACCGGCATCAAAGGTTTGACCTGCCACGTCCACCGACCCGTCAACGACATAGACGCCCCGGTCTTCATGATTGTCAGGCAACGGGATCTTCGCGCCCGCCTCCAAAACAGCGTCCGCATAGAACATCTCGCTGGCCACATCGACAGGGGCGCGTTCACCGTAGGCGTCGCCTAGGATCAAGCGCACTGACTTCCCTTCACCTTCCATCATCGGCAAGTCGGCTTTCGGCGCATGCTGAAACGTCGGAGCACGGTCCTCATGATCTTTTGGCAGCGCAACCCAGGTTTGAATTCCAAAGAACGGCATAGGATCTGTCTGGGTCTCGTCGTCCGTGCGTTCGGAATGCGTAATCCCCTGGCCTGCAACCATCCAGTTCACTGCTCCGGGCTCAATCCACGCATCCGTTCCAAGGCTATCGCGATGATGCATCCGACCGCGGTAAAGATAGGAAATAGTCGCCAAACCGATATGCGGGTGCGGACGCACGTCCATGCCCTTGGTCGGCAAGAACTCCGCTGGGCCCATCTGGTCGAAAAAGATAAACGGACCAACCATTTGGCGACGCGGCGCAGGCAATGCGCGACGCACCTCAAACCCGCCCAAATCGCGGGCGCGCGGAATGATAACAGTGTCGATAGCATCCACGTCATCGCCGGTCGGGCAATCGGGATCAAGCGCAGGGTTCCAACTCATTGTGGTCTCTCCAAGAATTGTCTCTTGGGAACAGTTCTAGCTCATTGCATAAATGCACAAAACTTTAAATATCAAACATTATTTGTGCAAATTAGCACGATACCATTTGATGCCTGCTTCGCCAGGCTTTTGAGCTTCCAGCGCTCCTGGAACGGCGAGAAATACGCTTGGAATCATTGGCCACTGGGTCAATCAGGACAAGTGCACAATTGAGGGGAAATGGTGGGTGATGAGAGACTCGAACTCCCGACATCTTCGGTGTAAACGAAGCGCTCTACCAACTGAGCTAATCACCCGTGCCGCGCGTCCTATCGTCGTCTTGAGGCAAACGCAAGACCTTCTGAGCACGCAATTCAAATCTCTGCGCGTTCCTCACCTACTCCGATCCAGCGACGCGGTCCCGAGCCATTTTCGCCAAGGTGATCTGAGCCATTATAAAGTGGACAGCTCTCGAGCGAGAGACAGCCGCACCCGATGCAATATCCCATCTGATCGCGCAGCCGGGTCATCATTTCGATCCGCTCATCCAGCTTGGCCTGCCAGGGTGCAGCCGCTTCGGACCACGCCTTTGCGCTCACCGCCTTGGTGCGTGGAATACGATCCAGGACGGCTTTTGCTTCCGACAGAGGGACACCAACCGATTGGGCGATGCGAGTAATCGCCACGCGCCGCAACTCACGTCGGTCATATCGACGATGGTTGGCAGGTGTTCGCCAACTCTCGATCAGCCCCTCGGCCTCATAGAAATGCAAAGTTGAAACCGACACACCAGCCCGCTTCGCCATTTCACCAACACTCAGATCGCTCGTCGCCATGTTTCACCCTCGCTCAAAGAAATTGCTTTACCTCAAGTTAACTTGAGGTCGTACGGTGAAGCCATATCAACTGCGAATCAAGAGGAAATGACATGGCCCACGTCCTGCACAAATACGCTCGAAGGCTCGAACAGTCGGCGCAGCGCCGCCGTACATCCCGGAAACTCAAAGCCGTCCTGCGCGATCCCCACATGGCGCGCGACATTGGCCTACCCCCTGAACTCCCTGAGCCGCAGAGGTTCAACCGATGGTAATCGTTCAGCGTCTCAAAACGTTCTTCGCGCCACCAAACGGTTGTGGTCCGCTTTGCCGCGACGTCTCAGCCGAGATT